>NZ_JBHVRW010000039.1:0-49111 GCF_042885475.1 Streptomyces sp. NPDC058051 | reverse complement strand
TCACCACCCCTACCGACGTAGCCGCCTACCTCGACGCCTACGGCACCGAGCCCCCGGACAACATCAAACCCGCATGTTGATTCTCTGCGAGCCCTTCCGAGTTGGTGCGTGATAGCGAGTGACGGCGTGGCGATCTGCCCGCGGACTGGTGTTCAGACTGTCGCTGGGCGGTCGGAGACGAGGCCGTCCAGGCCGCAGGGCATCAGTCCATAACGTGCGGCCCTCGGGGTCGGCGATCACCGTGGCCTTCATGGCGTTCTGCTTCTTCTTGCCGGAGACGAATGCACGCCGACCGCCACGGCCGACCGCAAGCCGACGGCCCCGGACCACAGCGGCATCCAGACAGGGCGCGGCGTCTTCGCCCTGGGCGTAGGTGAACACATCCGCCATCGTTCGCAGGCGCAGGCCGGGACGTTCAGGTACCGCACACCCGCGCTCAGCCGGAAGAGCGCGGATCTCTTTGATGGCGCGGGTGATGGTGGAGCGGTCGGCAGCGAACAGCGGCACCAGCGCCGAGTGCGGGAGGTTGTGCCGCAGATGAATCAGTGTGGCCGCCCGCCACCACGCCCTCACACGCCACCACGCACCAACTCGCCAGTTTCCGGAGCTCTTGATGTGCTTGGGTCGGGCAGTCAGCGGGCTGATTCGCGGGCAGAGGCGGGCTCCTGACTGTTGGTGTTGGTGCGCTCTGTGGTGGCGGTAGGCGGGACGGATGGAGGGGAGTCATTTGCCATGAAGGCGCTGCCGATCTGGCCGGTGTTGGCGTCGCGGACGTCGCCATGGCACTCGAAGGGTTTCTGCGACCCTTGCGCAACGCCGGGGTTCAGTCCGCTTGCCTCTCAATTTGATTGTTGGGGTCTTCGGTAGACAGGCCGCTGGGATCAGTGAGGTGGACACGGTCGGCGTTCGGCCCGCTCCTCTCTGTCCGGTTTTGGGGCGAAAGTGGGCAGAGGGGTTCAGCGGAGCCTTTTCGAGGGGCGCCCACAGGCCCGTCTCTGTGGGTGTGGAGCTGGGCCGGGTCCGGACGGTGACTGGTTGGCTGTTTTTGCTCGTTGCTCTTGGGAAGTGTGCCGTGACAGCATTCGGCGCGTGTTCGATGACGGGGATGACATAGCGGAGCGGCCTGTCAGGCGTTCGAAGATTGCGGACTTGGCCGATTGGCCTGCTCCCGAGGTGCGGCCGAAACCGCCTGAGGTGCTGGAGCCGGCCCTTGCCGTGACGCCGGAGAGTGATCCGATGGCGGTGGCTCGGCGTGAGTTCGCTGTGTTGCCGGGTGAGTTCCGGCGTTCGGCGGTGTTGGTGCCTCTGGACGCCGACGGGGATTTGTGGTCGGCGGAGCAGAACGGTGTGCGTTGGATTTGTGCGTTCTCGGACGAGGAGGCGTTGGCCCGGTTCGCGGGGGCTCGTGGGGATGCCGGACGGAACAGTCTGGCGCTACCAGTGCGATCCGCTGGGCCGTCGCACAGCCAAGCAGCGTCTTGCCGAGGACGGCGACACTGTCCTGGAGCAGACATTCTTCACCTGGGACGACGCTCAACTCTGCGAACAACGGGCTACCGGGGAGGGCCGGCCCACCCCTGTCACGCTCACGTGGGACCACGATGGAGTGCGTCCACTGGTGCAAGTGGAACGCATCTTCACACGCGGTTCGCCTCAAGAGGCCGTTGATGAAAGATTCTTCACCATTGTCACCGACCTGATCGGAACTCCTGGCGAACCCATCGACGAGTCGGGGGGATTGGCCTGGAACACACGTACCACACTGTGGGGTACGACAACCTGGGCGACAACGAGTACGGCGTACACGCCGCTTCGATTCCCTGGCCAGTGTTTCGACCCCGAGACCGGCCTCCATTGCAACGTCCACAGGTACTGCGACCCGGAAACGGCCCGATACGTGACTGCCGATCCCCTGGGTCTCGATCCTGCCCCAATGCCCTGACATACGTGGAGAACCCGCACACATGGGCCGACCCGTTGGGACTGAGGCCCTGCAAGATACGCGTGTCTCCCGTGGCGTCGGATTGGGCTACCAAAGGCGCTCACATCCACATCCCGCTGAAGAAAATGCTGGGCCTTGAGGACGAAGTGCACGTGTTCGTGGACGACAACGGAAACATTGCGGGTGCGCCGATCAGACTCGAACACGGCTGGAAAGAACCGGGCGGATGAAATGAAAGCACTCATGGGAAAATTGGAGGGATGGCCGTGAGTGCCGCTGAGCTGATCGCCTCGTTCATCGCATCGGGCCGACTGTACGGGGTTGGCATCGGTTCCACTCTCGTCGATCTTCAGCAGAAAATTAACTGCGATTTCGTGGATGTTGTCGACGAAGACGGTGATTCAATGAGGCGTGATTACGGGTTCATCGAATTCTATCTGAATTCCGGCAGAGAGTGGAGCGTATCCGGGGGTGCCATCGAGTTGCACAGGTTGGCGACCCGCAGCGATATGGCCAATCGATGGCGCACCGCCATGTTCGATGGGTTTCCTCGGTATCTTGCATGGGATGAATTGCGCAACGAGCTTTCCGAACTACCGAATCCGCCCGTACTTCGAGTTATCGATCAAGGTGATTTTCTAGAGTACCGCGCATCTGCAACAAAGGTATCCGTCCTGGTCAACAATGACCACGAGGAACGCGATGAATGGCTGGGGCATGGAGACGTATGGAGCGTCAGCCTCGGCTGAATGCAACGCCGGCGGCCCATCGGCTGGAGACGGCTTGCCGCGCTTCTGAAGGAGGCCACGGACACGGCCGGGAGATGGGCGGCGCGGTCGAGGCGAGCGCGCCGCCCCAGTCGTGGCCGACGAGGACGGCCTCGGCGAGACCGAGGGCCTCTAATCAGGCGTCGAGGTAGCGGGCGTGGTCGTCGAAGGAGCAGGCGAGGTGGGGTTTGCCGGAGTCGCCCATGCCGATGAGGTCGGTGGCAAGCACAGGACGCGGTCGACGGCGATCTCGATGACGGCCAGGTCCACAGGGGCGGGCGGGGCCGCGCGGTAGCGGGCGGTGTAGCGGCGGACCGCCTCGGCCAGGCGTGCGGGGTCGTCGGTGACGGTGGCCCGGCCTTCGAGGGTGACCCAGCGGAAGCCGTCCGCCTGGCAGAGCGCGACCCGGGCTGACGGGCCGCCCGCCGCCACGTTCCGGGCCTTGCGCGCCCCCGCCCGGGTGGTCACCCGGGCCAGGCCGGTGGCCGCGTCGAAGGTGAAGCGGACAGGGGTGACGTGCGGGGTGCCGTCGGAGCGCAGGGTGGTGAGGGTGGCCGTGCCTGGGTGGGTGAGGAACGCCCTTGTGCCAGCCGGGAGTTCGGTGGCCGCCCGGCTCACTTCTTCTTCACTCCCTCGTTCCAGATCAGCCTGATGATGTTCGGCTTCACGGCCGTGGTGATGACGCCCATGGGCGCGCGGACGTACCGCCGCTCCGCCAGCTCGCGCAGCATGCTCGCGGCCAGGTCGGCGCGGGCGGTGAAGACGCCGTCGGCGCTGTTCTCGGCGGTGTGGTGGTCCGTGACGACGGGGTGCTCGAAGAGACCCGAGGGCCGCACGAGGGTCCAGTCGAGGTCCGTCCGGCGGATCACGGCCTCCATGCGGCGCATGTCCTCGTGGAGGGAACGGCCGAGGCGTCGGTTCACCAACGGGTCGAGCACATGGTTGAAGAAGTGCGCGCCGGTGGGACGCCAGTTGGGGTCGGCGATGCTGGAGCTGACGGCGAGCAGCCGCTTGACGCCGTGGCGGGCCATGGCCCCGGTGATGGCCGTGGCGCTCGCCGAGTACGTGGTGATGGCCTCCTTGCTGAAGCGCGCGCCCAGCGCGGAGAGGACGGCGTCGGTACCGTCGATCGCGGCGTCGACGGCCGCCGGTTCGGTGGCGTCGGCGACGGCTACGGCGAGGCCGGGGCGTCCGGCGAGGGAGCCGGGGCGGCGGGTCACGGCGACGACCTCGTGGCCGGCGGCGAGGGCTTGGTCGGTGAGGTGGCGGCCGGTCGGTCCGTTGGCGCCGAAGACTGCGATACGCATGGTGTCGGGTCATCCCTTCGTGTGGTTCGCGGAATGACCTTGACTGTCCCGATCACCGAACGCAGGCTCAACGCTGATGAATAACGCCGCACCCGCCCCCGCCTCCGCCCGCACCCGGGGCCGCCCCCGCGGCAACCCGCCGACCCGCGAGTCGATCGTCTCGGCGGCCCGTGCGCTGTTCCTGGAGCACGGCTACCGGCGTACCACCCTGCGCGCGGTGGCCGGGGTCGCCGGGGTCGACCCGGCGCTGATCGCGTACCACTTCGGCTCGAAGAAGGGCCTGTTCGCGGACGTGATGCAGTTCCAGTGCGCCAACGCGCTGGCGGTGGACGATGTCCTCGGCGGCGACCCGGCCACCCTCCCCGACCGGCTGATCGACGCGGTGACCGACCTGTGGGAGGACGCCGACTTCCGGCAGCTCACCGCCCGGGGCGACGAGGCCGCCGAAGTGATCCGCGAATACCTGGAACGCGAGCTGCTGGCCCGGCTTGTTGAATTTCTCGGCGGCCGGGACGCGACCGCACGCGCCACAGCCGTGGTGACGATCCTCGGCGGCCTCATCTACACCCGCTACCTCAACCCCCTCCCCACCCCCGCCGCCCTCACCCCGTCCGAGACCCGCCGCATCCTCACTCCGGCGCTGCGCGCGGCGCTGGCCCCGAGGTCGCGCACCGCGGCAACCACCCGTGCGGGCCGCCGTGGCTGACCGGCCTCCGGTGGAGGAGCCGTCCGGCCCGAACCCGGTCCTCGGGCCGGGGCGGCAGGGGTGTGTCCGTCACGCCTCTGCGTCGGCGATGACCCAGTCGGCAGGGGTGTGTCCGTCACACCTCGACGTCGGCGATGACCCAGTCGCTGATCTCCTGCCACTGGCGGATCGCGTCCTGGTGGAAGGGGTGGACGAGATAGCGGTCGACGGCGGCCATGTCGTCCAGGAGCCCCTCGACGAGGAAGTCGTAGGCGACCTTCCGGGGGGACACGTTGCGCCCGTAGCGCCACTCGTGGAGTTCCGGCACCTCGGCGCCCACCTTGGCGGCGGTGCCCTCCGCCGCGAGGGCGCGCGGGTCGTCCCAGCCGATGCCCGGCTTGAACTTGAAGAGTACGACGTGGCGGATCACGAAGCGGCTCCCGGGGAGTCGGCGGACGCCGTGCCGCGGCACAGTCTGAGGACGTCCATGGCGATCCGGGTGCCGTCCGTGCCAAGTGCGTCCCGGTAGCGCGCCAGGACGTCCATCTCCCGGGAGAACACCGTGCGCGGGCCGCCGGACCGGACGCGACGGCGCTGGATACGGGCGGACACCCGGGCCCGTTGGGCCAGCAGTTCGACGACCTGCGCGTCGAGCGAATCGATCACCGCCCGGTCCTCTTCGATACCGGCTGCCACATCGGCCGCGGTTGTTTCGGTCATGCGCGAACTTCCCCTCATGCGACGGAGTTGTGTTCTGCCGCGCGTGACTTCACGCGACGGAGTCGTGTTCTGCCGCGCGTGATTTCACACGACTGAGGTGGGTCCTGTCGTGCGTGACTTCACGTGCGGTCAGAAATCCGCAAGTCTTTTCACGGCCTCCCGCAGCCGTTCCTCCGGTGCCAGCAGGCTCACGCGTACGTACCCCTCACCGTGACTGCCGAACCAACTGCCCGGCGCCACAGCCACGTTGGCCCGGTTCAGCAGCTCGTCGGCGAATGCCTCGGAGCTGCCTCCGCCGTCGGGTACCGGCAGCCACACGAAGATCGACCGGGGGACGTCGACGCTCCAGCCGGCATCCTGCAGCCCGGCCACGAAGACGTCCCGCCGGCGCTCGTACGTCGCAGCCAGTTCGTCGACGCAGTCCTGGGGGCCGGTCAGAGCCGTGACCGCAGCCCGTTGGATGAACGGCGGGAGCGAGACGAAGTAGTGCTCCTGGATGAGGTTGATCGCGGCGACGGCGTGCGCGTTGCCGACGACCGCGCCGACCCGCCAGCCGGCCATGTTGAACATCTTGGACAGCGAGACGAACTCGACACCCACCTCCTTGGCGCCGTCCGCGCGCAGGAACGAAACCGGTGCCTCCCCGTCGAAGCCGAGGGCCCCGTAGGCGAAGTCGGCGGCGACGATCACCTCGTGCGCCGCCGCGAACGCGACCGTCTCCTCGTAGAACTCCAGGGGAGCCGTCACCGATGTCGGGTTGTTCGGGTAGTTGAGGAACATCAGCCGGGCCCGCTCGCACACGCCCGGATCGAGTGCGCCGTAGTCGGGCAGGAAGCCGTTCTCCCGAAGGAGCGGGAGGGGATGCATGCGGGCCCCGGCGAGGACCACACCCGCCCAGTAGTCGGGGAACGCCGGATCCGGCATCAGGCACACGTCCCCCGGGTTCAGGAAGCACTGGCTGATCTCCACCAGGCCGGTCTTGGCGCCGAACAGGATCGCGACCTCGGTCTCCGGGTCCAGCCGGACCCGGTGGTTCTTCGCGTACCACTCGGCCACGGCGAGCTTGAGTTCGTACAGTCCGGAGAAGGAGGTGTACCGGTGCGTCGCCGGGTCCAGGACCTCCCGGCGCAGCGCCTCGACGATGTGCGGCGGGGTGGGCAGGTCGGGATTGCCCTGGCAGAGGTTGACGACGTCCTCGCCGGCCGTGACGAGCCGGTCGATCCTGGCGACGGTCGTTGCGAAGCGGCTCCTGGGAAGGGCGAGGAGCCGCTGGGCGAACTCGCTCCTCACGTCCCGATCACCTTGGCCTCCCGGCTCGTGTCCGGCTCGTCCCCCGCGGACGGTGTCCTCGCGCCGTCACGCAGGAATGCCCATCCGGTCAGGCCGAACGCCACGAGGGTGATCCCGGCGCAGACCCAGCCCACCGCGGACAGTCCGTGCGCGGTGAACAGGGGCCCGAGCAGGGCGGCCCCCAGGGCGACGGCGAGGTTGGTGGCGAGGCTGTAGAAGGCGAGGACGGTTCCGCGGTAGTGCTGCGAGCACTCGCTGAGCAGCGTGCTGAGCAGTGTGACGACCAGGCTCTGCATCGAGCCCCACAGGAACAGGCAGACGACCAGCGGCACCGTCCACCGGGAGACCTGCGGGATGATCGCAAGGGCCGGGACCAGGCCGGCGAACAGGCCGACGAGGACCCGCTCCTTGCCGAGTTCGTCGGCCCACCTGCCGGTGAGGAAGCTGGTGGAGAACCCGAGCCCGTAGACGAGGATCATGAGGCCCGTCAGAAGGCTCCCGGGACCGAACCGGTACTGCAGGGCGCTGCCGAGGTAGGTGTACATCCCGTAGAAGCCCAGCATGTTCAGGAAGGTCGCCAGCACGTACGTCGGCACCTTCGGCGCCAGGAAGGCGCGGGCGGCCGAACGGCTCCAGTCCTTCGCGGACGCCGCCGGGGCGTCCTCGGCGGCCGGGCGCGGGCGACCGGGGTCCTCGCTGCCGGCCCGGAACAGCACACAGCCCGCGAAGGCGCCCAGGACCGACAGCAGGCCGAAGGTCCACCGCCAGTTCGCCCACTGTCCGACGAACGATCCCAGGGGCACGCCCAGCACCAGCGAGAGCGACCAGCTCGACACGATCACGCCCATGGCCCTCGCCCGGTACCGGTAGGGGATCTGGTCGCCGACGAAGGCGTAGGCGGTCGGTACGAAGGCGCCCGTGGCCAGGCCGGCCAGCGCCCGTCCGGTGAAGAGCAGGCCCGGCCCGGCGGCGAACGCGCACAGCAGGGTTCCGAGGACGAACACCGTCATCCCGACCGAGAGGCTCAGCCGGCGGGACACCCGGTCCCCGAGCGGGGCGAAGATCAGGGCGCCGACCGCTGTGCCGATGCCGTAGACGCTCACCGACAGCGCCATCACGGCCACCGAGGTGTCGAACGACTCGGACATGTCCACGAGCAGCGGTGAGACCACCAGCTCTTCCGAGCCGACGGCGAAGATCCCCGCCACCAGCGCGAGGATGGTCACCAGGGGGAACCCGGCCGCGCTCTCCTGCTCGTCGCTCTCCTGCTCGTCGTCGGTCATTCGGTCCGACACTCGTGCCAACCTCTCGCTGTGGGGCGTGGGTATCCAGTGCGTGTGTGGGGGCGTTGTCGTACGTGGGTGCGTTGTGGTGCGCGGGTGGGGGAACGTGGAGTGGGTGTTTCGTCCGGATCTGGGTGAGTCCGCGGAGTTCCGAACGGTACAGCCCTCAGATGGCCGTGTATCCGCCGTCGACGGTGAGGGCCGTGCCCGTGATGAACGACGACTTGTCCGAGGCGAGGAACAGGATCGCGTGGGCGACGTCCTCGGGGGTGCCCAGCCGGCCGATCGGGTTCAGTTTGGCCTTCTGTTCCTTGACGGACGGGTCGTGGGCGATGGACGTGTCCGTCATCGGGGTGTCGATGATGCTGGGACAGACACAGTTGGCCCGGATGCCGTACCGCGCGTAGTCGACCGCGAGCGACTTTGTCAGCATCATCACGCCGCCCTTGGTGGCGTTGTAGGCGGCGATACCGGGCCAGGCCACGAGACCGCTCACCGAGCAGACGTTCACGATCGAGCCGTCGGACGCCTCGATCATCCGGCGCAACGCGTGCTTCGAGCACAGGTACATGCTCTTCAGATTGGTGTCGACGAGCCTGTCCCACTCGTGCTCCGGCATCTCGTGGAGCGGGGTGGTGATCTCGATGCCGGCGTTGTTGACCAGGACGTCCACGCGGCCGTACGTGTCGGCCGCGGTGGCCATGAGGTTCTCGCAGTCCGCCTCGACGGTGAGGTCGGTCCGCACGAAGACCGCGGTGAGCCCTTCGTCCCGCAGCGCGTCGACGACCTCGGTGCCGCGCTTCTCGTCGATGTCCGCGACGACGACTGACGCGGACTGCCTGGCGAACTCGATGGCGGTCTGCCGGCCGATCCCGGACGCCGCACCGGTGACCACGGCCACTCTGTCCTTGAACACGAGCCCTCTCCTCTCACCCGGGGTCAACTGTTCGTTGCATCGGCACAACGCCAACGGCGCGATGCATGCGCCCAATGCCAACTGTTCGTTGCATCGGCACAACGCCAACGGCGCGATGCATGCGCCCAATGCTGGCTCGCCCGCTCAGACGCACGTCAACTGACCTCCATCCACAGAGATCTGCTGTCCCGTCAGGTACGACGCCTCGTCGGACGCCAGGAATCCGATGACGGCCGCGACCTCCTCGGCGGTGCCCGGCCGGTGCATGGGAATCGCCCCTCTCAGGGCCTCCTCCGCATCCTTGCGCGAGGTCCCGCCGACCCGGCTCAGGTGTTCCACGGCCCGGTCGTAGCGCTGGGTGCGGATGGTGCCGGGGTGCACGCAGTTCACCGTCACGTGCTGCCTGGCGTACTGACTCGCCAGGTATTTGCTGGCGTTGGCGACGGCGGCGTTGACCAGCCCGGACAGGAACATGCCCGGGGCGGGTTCCTTCCCGATGTTGCCGACCACGTTGACGATCCGGCCGAAGCCGTCCCGGACCATCAGCGGCGCCACGGACTTGATCAGGTCCAGGCAGGGCACCAGCTTCTGCTCCATCGCCGTACGCACGTCGTCGACACGCACGTCGTCGAACGAACCCGGCGGTGGACCGGGCGCGTTGTTGATCAGTACGTCGATCCTGCCGAACCGGCTCTCGACGCCGGCGACCAGTTCCGCGCGGAAGGACCGCGAGGTGATGTCACCGGGGACGATGTGGGGCGCCGGACCGCCGACGGACTCCGACGCGACCTTCCGCAGCGCGTCCCGGCCACGGGCGCACAGGACGGTCGCGTATCCCTGAGAACTCAGGCGCAGTGCGGTGGCGCGTCCGATGCCCTGACCGGCGCCCAGGACCATCGCCACCCGTGTCACTGCGCTTCCTGCTTGGGCACCCGGTGGTAGCGGGGCGGAACGAAGATGTTGAGCGAGCGCGCCACGTCCTCGTGGGGATTCGCCGCACCGTGCCCCTCCTGGCCGGCGCAGAAGTACGTGGCGCCGAAACGCAGCTCGTGCTTCGTCTCTTCGACCGTCATGTCGTAGCGTCCTTCCAGGCATATCCCGATCTGCTCGTGGGAGTGCTTGTGGTAGGGCATTTCACCCCCGCCCGGAATATCGGCGATCATGAGCTCGATCCAGTCGACCAGGAAGAACGTGACGTCCATCTTGACGAACTTGCGTGATTCGAGGGGCTCCAGGAAGTAGCCGTCCGGTGCGGTGTAGTTCTCTCCCGGCTTCGCACGATCGATCTCCAGCAGGACGGTCTCCGCCGAAGATGTGTTCACCGCCGAGAGCGGGATGTGCGGCGGGGCGACATAGACGTCGTACTCGGGTCGCATCCGCTTCGTCACGTCTCCCACGGTCGTGGTGAGTTCACCGCGAATGACCATTCCGACCCGCGCCCCGGGGTGATCGTGCCGCGTGAGGGAGGTGCCCGGCGGGAGGTGGGAGATCCTTATTTCTGTGTCGTCACGACGATAGGATTCATACCGGATCCCGTCGTCGTGCAGCACCAGGTCGGGTGCCGGAAAATAAAGTCGCTCGAACGTCTGCGCGGTCACGTACGGTCCTTTCGCCGAGAGAAGACGGTCCATGTCATGGGAATGCGCGAGAACGTGTAGACGAATTTCAGGTTGTGCCGCCTGGCCGCCTGCTCGTTCGTGATGGCGATGTTGTACAGCCCGTCGGCGACCTCACCCGCGGCCTGGCTCGTCGAGGTCGCGGACGCCAGCTTCACGGGGCGGTCGAAGTGGTACCCCAGCAGCGGAACGGGCGCCGGATGCGACACGACGGTGTCGCTGTAGAGCAGCTCCTCGTGGAACACGAAGTCGGAGCGGGTGGCCAGGCCGTACTCCGGTGTGCTGCCGCGGAACACGATCGCAGGCTCCAACTCCGGGTTCATGTAGTAGGAGTTGATGCTGGGATAGGCGTGGGCCACCAGCGCGAGGTCGACCCGTGCCGCGGTGAGTGCGTCCATGCACTGCTCGTACGTGTCCGCCAGGACGATCCGGAAGTCTCCGCGGTCGCCGAGGGCGCTCGACATCAGTTGCGCGACGTACTCACTGCTGGTCCCTTCCGGCCCCAGAGTGCCGAGGCTTACGGAGTCGGCGGAATCGACGGGAATGAGCGCTTCGAGCGCTTGTCTTTCAATGTCAGGGATCCGGAGTATCTCCACGCCCTACCCTCTTTTTGGGCTGTACGCTCGCAGAAATCACGGACTCGACTGCGAGAGGCGGAATTGATCGTATGGATCGCACCGAGCCTCAATGTTCCGGTGGTTCACTGTTCGGGTCGGCCCGCTTCTCCTGGAGGCTGTGCCGTGATCCGTGGCGGATCACGGGGCAGCCCTTAGATCCTTGACCGACCCGGTGGAACCTTTATCGATACGACGTGACGCGACTGCCCGGAGTGGCGACCGAACGGGAATTTGATATTCCAGTTCCATCGCGGTCGCCTGGCCCTTTGCGTGACAGTTCGACGTTCGATCGAATCGTGTATCGCTATTGTTATCTGGATGTCGCGGCCGTCAAGGCGGCCGCTCGTCGAAAAGGGGTGGGCCGTCCAGTTTGCGACGACAGGTAACCGGAATTTAACCCGGCGCGGCTGGTCGATGTCGATGGGGGTGAACACGCCGCCGGAGAAGCCCGGTCGAAGGCCGGCGTTGCGGGCTGTCCCGTAAATCGTTCTTGACCTGGAGTGCGGTCCAGCATCTAGCGTCCCCTTCATGACGACACCTCAGCACAAGATCGGATCGGGCTTCGGTGCCCGGAGCACCGCGGACGACGTCCTGAAGGGGATCGACCTGTCCGGCAGCACCGCGATCGTCACCGGTGGCTACTCGGGACTCGGCCTGGAGGCGACCCGCGCCCTGGCGGGTGCCGGAGCCCGCGTCGTGGTCCCCGCCCGGCGACGTACGGCCGCTCAGGAAGCGGTTGAGGGTATCGACGGCGTCGAGACCGACGACCTCGACCTGTCCGACCTCGAAAGCGTCCGCGGTTTCGCCGAGCGGTTCCTGGCCTCGGGCCGCAAGGCCGACATCGTGATCAACAGCGCCGGGGTCATGGCCTGCCCCGAGACGCGGATCGGCCCGGGGTGGGAGGCGCAGTTCGCCATCAACCACCTCGGCCACTACGCGCTGATCAACCGTCTCTGGCCGGCGATCGCCCGCGGCGCGCGTGTGGTCGCCGTGTCCTCCGGCGCCCATGGCATCACCGGCGTGCGTTGGGACGACGTGCACTTCGAGCGTGGCTACGACAGATGGCAGGCGTACGGGCAGGCGAAGGCGGCGAACGTGCTGTTCGCCGTGCGGCTCGATGCGCTCGGACGCGACGCCGGAGTCAGGGCGTTCGCGGTGCATCCGGGCAGCATCCTCACCCCGCTGCAGCGCCACCTCCCGAAGGCGGAGATGGTCGACGCGGGCTGGATCGACGAGAACGGCAACCCGACCGATCCCACCTTCAAGACGCCCGGGCAGGGCGCGGCGACGCAGGTATGGGCGGCGACCTCCCCCCAGCTGGCGGGCATGGGCGGCGTGTACTGCGAGGACTGCGACATAGCCGAGCCGGCGGGCGACGGCTCGGAAGGCGGCGTGCACGCACACGCGACCGACCCCGAGGAGGCCGCGCGCCTGTGGGCGCTATCGGCCCGCCTCACGGGCGTCGACGCCTTCGCGACGGCAACGTAAGGGGTTGGTACGGCCCGTCGCTCAGCGGCGACGGCCGCGCGCCCCGGTGGCGGCTCGGGGCGCTGCCGGGGCGCGATGGACAGACACCCACGACCGGGCGGCGGATCACCCGGAGGCGATGGCGTACGGACCCTCCGGTCGGTTTCGGCCCGGTGTGTCGCGGGTTGTTCATCGTCCACGGACACGTTCGTCCCCGTCGGGGCGATGTATCCCGGATCAGCCGTCTGCCGGCGCGGACGGCGGCTCGGGGTTTGTCCGGGCCGAAGTGCTGGGGGATGTCGGAAATGGGTCGTCGACAAGTCCGGCACGCGTCAGGTTGACGCCCGCCTGAAATCGGCTGGTGGCTTTGATTTCATCCATTATTTCAGCGACGTGGCGGCGGCAGGTGCGAACCGATATTCCGAGTCGACGGGCGACCATTTCATCTTTGTGTCCCATTGCCATGAGCTGCACGATCGACATCTTGAGATCGTCGAACGAGTGTGGGAGGTCTTTGGCACCGGGGCTGAACGGGGTCGCGGTGTTCCACAGGTTCTCAAAGGCGCCGCAGGTGAACGAGACCATCGCGGGATCGTCCACGGTCACCGCTTCGGTTATTCGGGTGCCGGGGGCCTGGACCGAGGAATCCGGCAGGATCACGGTTTGGCGGTCGTAAGCGATGAGCGGGTCGATGAGTTCGGCGCTGGTGCGGATCTCCGCGCCGCGGTGCGTCAGCTCGCGGACCAGTGACCGGGTGACCAGGTCGCCCCGGGCCGCGTGCTGGTAGATCAGCCTGACGCGCACCCCGCGGTCGAGCAGGCGCAGCACGATCCCGCGTGCCGAGGGGAGCGTGTGGCAGGGCCGGGCGCCACTGGGCAGTACGACCAGCAGTTCCCGGTGGCAGTGGGTGCCCACGTCGGCGAGCAGTTTCTGAAGAGTCGTCGTGGCGGGGTCGGGGGAGTCCTGCGACGGGGGAGCGTCTTGTCGGTGGGGCAGTGGCCCGGAGGAATCGGGGAGGTGTGCTCGGGGGTGAGGGGGCTCGGGGGCGCAAGGGCCGCCGTTTTGCTCACCCAGGGCCCGTGCCAGTCGGGCGGCGGTCTCCTCGGAACCCGTCAGCGGTACGGGATCCGAGCCGGTGAGGGCCGGCTGCATCAGTCCGAGGAGGCGTAGGACTCGCTCGGCGCCCACCGACTGCTCGGGGCTGAGGCTCAGTACCTCGGCCACGTCCTCGCGCCGGACCCGGCTTCCTTCCGCAGTGAATCCATGCGTCGATGTGCCGCGTTCCAGTGGTGAGCATTCCTCGGTGGAGTTGAATCCTCTGGCTGCCGACATTCTTCGCTACCCCCTTTTGCCCGCGGGTCTTTGGGCGCCAACTCTAAAGCATCCGGATTTCGTGAACTGATGCCATGGGTGCATTCATTCACGAATGAGGCGGTTCTGCGTCAAGTGGCGGGGGAAGTAAGCATGGGAATCACGGAAGCCTTTATTGAGTATCCATTTCACTGATGTGCGATAGTTTGGCCGAAGTGTCGTCCATGATGCAGAAATCTCTTGCGGCGGCATTTGACTGCACGAGGAAACTAAGTGACACCTGGTCGACCACGAGGGTAACCGGGGTTATTGGGCGCGGGCGAACGTTTGCTCAATTAATACTTTTCGCATACTATTCCTTTACTCTCGCGAGAGCGCATGCCGTCCGGGTCTGTTTCGGCGCGCCGGAACGGGGCAGGATGTTTAATTCGCAATGGCTTTCGGTGTTCCCTCGTGTCCATCCGTACGTCACGGAGGGGTGGGGATCCATGGGCTTTCCCGCTCCCGGGCGCACCGTGGCCACACGGAAACGGACTGCCTGGTTCGACGGGTCGGGTGGCTGAAGGGACATCCGGCGCGCAGGGGCCGCATGCCGGAACGGCCGTGGACACGGTGAGCTGGAGGTCCACCGGCAGGTCCTGGCGGCGGGTGATGCTGAGCTTGCGGTAGACGCGGGTGAGGTGCTGCTCGACCGTGCTCACGGTGATGTGCAGCCGCAGCGAGATCTCCCGGTTGGTGGAGCCGCTCGCGGCGAGCGTGGCCACCCGGCGTTCGGAGTCGCTGAGCTTCGTGTCGGTGCCCGAGCGGAACTGAGGCTGTGCGGTGGACCGCTGCCGCATCCGTTCCTCGGGCTCCAGTTCGGGGGAGATCTCGGCGCACAGCGCCTCGGCCCCGCACTCCCAAGCCAGATTCCAGGCCCTGCGGATCATCGCGTCCGCGCGGATGGGCTCGGCCGCGGCCCGCAGCGAGCGCCCGAGATCGGCGAGGGAACGTGCCAGTTCCACGCGGTCACCGGAGCGGCTCAGTTCGTCCACCGACTGGTTGAGCAGGGACAGTTGCTGCCGACGATCGGATGTCACCGCGCGTAGACGCAGGGAGATGCCGCGGACCCACGGTCTTCGGGCATCCGGATCGGCCAGTTGCTGCTCGACGAGCGCCTCCGCCCGATCGGTTTCACCGAGGCGGAACAGGGCCTCGGCCGCGTCCGTCCGCCAGGGCAGCATCGAGGGACGGTCCACGCCCCAGCTCCTGGCGAGCCGGCCGGCTTCGAGGAAGTCGCCCAGTGCGGAGTCGAGCTGATGCGTCGCCATGAGGTAGAGCCCCCGGGCCCGCAGATAGGACAGGCCGTGAATGCTCTTGAACAGGGTGTCGGCCACCGGTTGATGGAGCTGCCGGGCCACCGCGGCATGGTCGCCCATCAGGGTGCGCGCCCTGATCAGGGTGGCCGTCGGCGCGCCCACGAACGCGCTGCTGCTCTGGTCGGGAAGGCAGTCGAGAGCGCGGCGGGCGTACTCCTCGGCGGCGTGCAGGTCGCTCAGGCGCAACAGCACCGCAGCGAGCAGGGAGGAGAACAGGGACTGCCAGGCCGGGGCGTTCTGCCGCTCCGCCTCGGTGATCAGCTCACGGCAGCACTGGGCGGCGCGCTCCGGATGCCCGGAGTAGGTCAGGACCCGCAGCGCCCGTACGACCGGCTCCAGCGTCTCGTCCGTGAGCACCGTGGTCCGCAGGAAGAACTGGGCGGCCGTCTCCGCGTCCGCCCCGCTGCCGCGCTCCTCGGGACGGGGGGCCGCAGGCCCCGGCACCTCGTCCGTGACGGTTCCGTATCCGGTCCTGCCGCTGTTGTCCTGGGCCCCGTTCGCGCCGGATTCCCGGAGAATGATCGATCTGACCTCCGCGGCCTCGGCGATCCGTCCCTGGCCGGCGAGGAGTTCGGCCAGCGGGGCCATGCGCTCGGACGCGAGGCGGCCGGAGCGCAGGACGGCCAGGGGGGCGGACAGGTGCTTCTCCGCCCTGCCCGGATTGACCCGCCAGGTGATGGCCGCGAGCCGGGTCTTGATGTCGGCTCGCTGCTGTTCGTCCTGGCTCAGCTCGTGGGCCAGTTCGAGCGCGTCGGTGGCCCGGGTGCCCTCGTTGTCCATCAGCAGGTGTTCGGCCGCCTCGCGCAGGACGTCCACGGCCCAGGGAGTGGCGACGGGGGAGACGCCGTGCCGGGCGGTGGCGAGGAGGTGGCCTGCGACGGTGGTGCGGGACTCCCCTCCCGGGTACAGCAGTTCGGCGGCGCGCAGATGCAGGTCGGCCAGCAGCTCGGAGGGGATCTGGTCCAGCACGGCCGACTCGGTGCAGGGGTGCGGGAAGCGGTGCCCGTCGAGGATGCCGGAAGCCTGGAGCGAGGCGACCGACTGCGCGGCCGTGAGGGCGGGGACGGACAGGAGACGGCCGGCGCGCTCCGGCGTGTACGAGTCGCCCAGTACGGTGAGCGCCGCGCCGAGATCCAGGGCGTGCGGCCCGCTGTGGCGCAGGCAGGTGAGCACCGCCTGGCCGAAGAGTCCGCCGGGTTCGGGACGGAAGGGCTCGGCGCCGGACGGTGCGGAACGGTACTCCTCCAGCAGGGCGCGCAGCAGCAGGGGATTGCCGCCGCTGATCGCGTGCAGTTCGGCGGAGAGGTCCTCGCGCGGTGCCGGCGCGAGGAAGCCGGCCGTGACCAGCCTGGATCCCTCGGGGGACAGCCGTCGTAACCGGATGCGCCGCACGTGACGGCTGCGCAGCAACTCCGTACCGAAGGCGGCGTCCTGGCCGTCCTGGTGCAGCGGTGTGGTGAGGACCAGCAGCATCCTGGTGGAGCGGCTGTGGCGGACGATGTGCTGGAGGTAGCGCAGGGAGGCGCTGTCGGCGTGGTGCAGATCGTCGACGGAGATGACGAGGGGGATCGAGGAGCTGAGCCGCTCCAGCGCTGCCTGGAACTCGCGGACGGCGCTGACCTGCGGCTGGCCGTCAGCGGCCACGGAGACCTCGGGGAGGGATCCGGCCGGTGCGTCGCCGGCCAACTGCCGCATCACCCCGAGCGGCAGGTCCCGCTCGGCCAGGGAGCCGAACGCCCGCAGCGTCACGACGCCACCGGAATCGGCCCACTCGTCGAGGGTGTCGACGAGCTCACTCTTGCCGCATCCTGCGGCCCCCTCGATGAGGACGATGCGGGCCGGACCGGCCTGACAGTCCGTGAGGGCGGCGCGCAGGGCCTGGACTTCCGTCTCGCGTTCGATCAATCCCATAGATGTCTCCCCCGTACGTCACGCAGCAACTCCGAGCGCTCCCACCTCGGGTGGAGGCCCGGCGGAACGTGCATGGCGTATGTAGAACGCGTGTGCGTACGCCACACGCCCATGAGTGTGGCGCACGCACAACCGAACCTCTAGTGGTCACAAGCTGCACGCGCCAGGACGGGTGCGACGCGCTCGACAGGGGCTGTCCCGCGGTCCCTGGCGGGCGCGCGATGACAGCTGCGGCACCTCGCCGCGTTGCCGGATCGCCCGGAGGCGTCCGGTGTGTGGGCGTTCCTCCGCCGTGCGGTGCACCGCGTCCGAGGCGCGCGCTCATCCGTGAGGGATTGCGGGGCAGCCCTTAGGGTGGAGCAACGCTCCACCGGCGCAAGGGAGTTCACCGGCCATTCATGCGGAGGGCGCTCTGGCCGCGCACCGGAACGGGGCCGGGCGGGCGGGAGTCTAAGATGCCCCGAACGGCTTCGAGACGAGGGGGTGCTGTGGGTCATCGTGAAGATCTGCTGCAGGGCGCCAAGCGTTGCTTGCTGGAGAAGGGGTTCGCGCGCACGAGCGCACGGGACATCGTGGCGGCGTCGGGAACCAACCTGGCGTCGATCGGTTACCACTACGGCTCCAAGGACGCCTTGCTGGTCGAGGCCTACGTCCAGGCGATCCAGGAGTGGGGCGACGAGTTCGAGCCGGGCACGGCGATCGGTGCCGACCTGGAATCCTCCTCCTCGACGATCGAGCGTTTCGAGATGGTCTGGAACCGCATCATCGAACTCTTCCCCACGCGCAAGTCCCTGTGGGCGCTGAGCGTGGAGGTCGCCGTGCACGCGGAGGACCTTCCCCAGATGCGCGAGGGGCTGTCCAAGGCGCAGCCCTTCGGCTGGTCGGCGCTGGTGGCGCTGTTCCACGGCGTGGACGAGAGCGAGGTCGACGAGCACATGGCCGGCACTCTCGGCCGTTTCTACGCCGCGCTGCTCAACGGCGTGATGTCCCTCTGGCTCTTCTCGCCGGACACCGCTCCCTCCGGGCGGGACCTGGCCGAGGCGATGCGGGCCATCCTGGTGCTCCACCAGGGCACCACCGCGGGCGCGGGCCCGGCGGTCTGAACCGGGGCGGTCGCGGGTCAGGGCTCTTCGCGGACCAGCCCGGCGTCCCGCAGTTCGCTCACCCAGATGTCCATGTCGCTGCGGGTGTTGTCCGGATCCGTGCACCACAGCTGGGCCAGCATCTCGGCCGCCGGGCCGACCTGTCCGTCGTGCTGGCGCAGCGCGATCCACATGGCGGCCCCGACCGGGCTGCACCGGAAGCTGGTCCCGTCCGCCTCGGTGAGCAGTTCGAGCGATCCGTCCTCCGCCACGCGTGAGGTGACGCCGTACTCGGGTCGTACCGGCACTCTGGCCTCCGTACTCGACAGCCGCTCGATGACGGCCGACCGCGAGGGAGCGCGTGACCGTGTACGCGGGGCGGGGTGGCGGCTTCGGTCCGCGCAATTCTGCGGGCACCGGCCGGGTCTGCCTCGTACGCCGACAGCGGAGAGCGGGCGGGCCCGGCACCGATTTAGACGTTAGTCTAGTACGGTCGTCTAGATTCTGGTGCGGGTATCGGAACTCTGTCCGGAATCCATCGTCCCCGGGCCTGAGCCGCGCATGCCCCGGAGCGAACTCCGGGGCATGCGGGGAGATATGGCGGTCGGCGGCTTCGATACCGGCGTGTGCGGGCGCCGGTGTGCGCTCTTGGGGCACCGGATGCGAGGGGAATCGCGCGCCCGGTGCCCGGACCGGCTCAGGACACGGTCGACGGCGCCCCGAGGCGACCTCGGATGAGGTCGAGAATTGCCGGGACGTGCTCGTCCAGGAAGAAGTGCCCGCCCGGGAACACCTTCAGGTCGAACGGGCCGGTGGTGTGGTCGCGCCAGGACTCCGCCTCGTCGACGGTCACCTGCGGATCGCTGTCGCCGACCAGCGCGACGACCGGCGAGCCGAGCGGCGGACCGGGGCGGTAGCGGTAGGTCTCCGCCGCCTTGTAGTCGCTGCGGATCGCGGGGAGGATCATGCGCAGGATCTCCGGGTCGCCGAGCACCGCCGAGTCGGTACCGCTCAGCCGGGTGATGTCGGCGATGAGCCGGTCGTCGTCCGCCAGATGCACCGTTTCGTCCCGGACCCGCGACGGCGCCCGCCGCCCGGAGGCGTAGACGCACCGCGGAGGCGTTCCCGCGGCCTCCAGCCTGCGGGCCACCTCGAAGGCGACCGTGGCGCCCATGCTGTGGCCGAACAGTGTCAACGGCACATCGCCCCACGGTGCCAGTTCCTCGACGGCGCGGACGGCCAGCGTCTCGATGTCCTCGACGCACGGTTCGTTCCTGCGGTCCTGGCGGCCCGGGTACTGCACCGCCAGGACGTCCATCGCGGGTGACAGCGCGCGTGACACCGGGAAGTAGTAGGTGGCCGAACCGCCGGCGTGCGGGAAGCAGACCAGCCGGTTGCGGGCTTCCGGCGCCGGGTGGAACCGCCGGATCCAGGCCCCTGTCTCGCGGGAGTCGTCCGTCATCACTGCTCAGCGTCCTTCGGTCGGGTCGTCGGTCGGTGGGGGATCGGGCAGGAGAGGGTGCGGGCGCCGAGCGCGGTGGGTGCCGCCCGGGCCGCGAGCCTTGCGGTGGCCGGCCGTCTCATCGGGCGGCCCAACTGCCGGGCGGCCGGTAGTGGACCGGCGCGGTCCAGCCCGGTGCCGCGGCCGGCCGGTCCTGCGCGCCCGCCGCCGAAACCCGGCGCAGGCTCATCAGGGCGGCGGTCACGGCGGCGATCTCCTCCGCGGAGGGAGCGCCGCTCACGAAGCGCAGCGCCGGTCCGTGCGGTACCGGCCGCCGGACTTCCGGGGCCGGGTCGAGGGATGCGGTCATCGGTTTCCTCACTCCATGCGTCGCGGCCGGCAAGGCCACGCGGGACGTTCGCGGACGACTCCGGCCAGGTGGCGCGGGCCCACGCCGTGCCGCGGGCCCGGCCGGGGCACCGCGCACGCGACACGGGGCCCGGGGCCGGATCAGGTCGGGGGATTGCCGTGCTTGCGTGCCGGAACGGGGGCGTCCTTGGACCTCAGCATCGCCAGCGAACGCACCAGCACCGCGCGGGTCTCCGCGGGATCGATCACGTCGTCGACCAGGCCGCGTTCCGCCGCGTAGTAGGGGTGCATCAGCTCCTGCTGGTATTCCTTGATCCGTTGCTCACGGGCCGCCTCCGGGTCCGGGGCCGCGGCGATCTCCCGTCGGAAGACGATGTTCGCCGCGCCTTCCGCGCCCATCACCGCGATCTCGTTCGTCGGCCAGGCGAAGGACAGATCGGCCCCGATCGAACGGGAGTCCATCACG
This sequence comes from Streptomyces sp. NPDC058051, assembly GCF_042885475.1. Taxonomy (NCBI): domain Bacteria; kingdom Bacillati; phylum Actinomycetota; class Actinomycetes; order Kitasatosporales; family Streptomycetaceae; genus Streptomyces; species Streptomyces sp. NPDC058051. Next base: position 28,563 of record NZ_JBHVRW010000039.1, on the reverse strand, counting down.
ATGTACGCACCGCCGTACGCCTTGCGCAGGATCACCTGGACCCGCGGCACGGTGGCGTCACAGTAGGCGTACAGCAGCTTCGCGCCGTGCCGGATGATGCCGCGGTGTTCCTGATCCGTGCCGGGCAGGAATCCCGGCACGTCGACCAGGGTGACCAGCGGAATGCTGAACGCGTCGCAGGTCTGCACGAACCGCGCCGCCTTCTCCGACGCGTGGATGTCCAGGACACCCGCCTGCGCGGCCGGCTGGTTCGCCACGATGCCCACGGTGTGACCGTCCAGCCGGGCCAGCGCGCAGATGATGTTGGTGGCCCACTGCGCGTGCACCTCGAAGAAATCCTCGTCGTCGACGATCTCCCGGATCACGGCCCGCATGTCGTACGAACGGTTCGGATGCTGCGGCACCAGGTCCAGCAGGCGTTCGCAGCGCCGGTCGGGCGGATCGTCGGTCGCGGCGGCGGGCGGCAGCTCCCGGTTGTTCGACGGCAGCAGCGACAGCAGGTGCCGGACCTCCTCCAGGCACTCCGTCTCGTCGTCGTGGAGGAAGCCCGCCGCCCCCGACACCGTCGCGTGCACCTCGGCCCCGCCGAGCTCGTCGTGGGTGACCCGCTCGTTGGTGACGGCCTGCACCACGTCGGGACCGGTGATGTACATCTGGGAGATGTCCCGCACCATGAAGACGAAGTCGGTCAGCGCCGGTGAGTAGGTGGCACCGCCCGCACACGGTCCGAGAATGACACTGATCTGCGGAATGACTCCGGACGCCCGCACGTTGCGCCGGAAGATCCCGCCGTACCCGGCCAGCGCGGTCACGCCCTCCTGGATCCGCGCCCCTGCGCCGTCACTCAGCCCCACCAGCGGCGCTCCCGCCGCGATCGCCAGATCCATCACCTTGTGGATCTTCTGCGCGTGGGCCTCGCCCAACGATCCGCCGAAGACCCGGAAGTCGTGCGCGTACGCGAAGACGGTCCTGCCGTGGACCTGTCCCCACCCGGTGATCACCCCGTCCCCGCCGGGCCGTCGGTTCTCCAGACCGAAGCCGGTGGAGCGATGCCTGCGCAACGGCTCCACCTCCTGGAACGTCCCCGCGTCGAAGAGCAGCTCCAGCCGCTCCGGCGCGGTCAACTTGCCGCGCGCGTGCTGCTGCTGCGTCGATCGTGGTCCGAGCCCCTCACGCGCGGTGCGCTTCAGTTCCCGCGTCTGCGCCACCAGGGAGCGGATGTCCGGCCGAAGGGACGCGGCAGTCTCCGCGCCACTGTCCGAAGAGGTGTCCTGAATTGCGGTCATGGTCCCACCCGTCCATGGGCCGGCAGTGCGCGGTGGCTTCGTCCACCAGCGCCGGAATCCGGGAAAATGCGAAACTGCCCTCATTGAAGCCGCGGAAGGGGGGCCGCCGCCTCCCCTAAGTTGTGCGAACCACCCCTACGCCCCCGCACGGGGGCCGGGCCGGACCGCGGCGCCCCGCTGTCCGATCCTCACGAAACGCTCCCCGGAACCGGTGACTGCCGCTCCCCCCGGGCCGCTCCCCGGTTCGCACCACAAGGTCCGCATCCGTCCGCCCGCACCCTTAGGGGCCCTGCGAGGGACCGGGCGTCCGGACCCGAAGTCCCTTTCCGCCACCCGTACATGGGAGCCCGGCACCACCGGCCGTGGCAGCCGTCAACGGAATTGGAACCCGCAACCTTAGGGGTTTTGGCATTGCCGCGGCAGACCTCAGCCTGGGTGCCGAACCGGCCCGACACGAAGTCCCGCAAGGTCGGCCGTGCCAGGACGACGTGCTGAAGGGCAGGAACACCATGACGAACGACACCCGTGCCGACGGAGCCCTGGTCTTCCCTGGTATGAGCCCCACACGTTTCCAGGACTCGGCCAAGTTCATGCTCGTCAACCCGGTGGCCCGCCGCCTGGTCGCCCAGGCCGACGACGTACTCGGCTATTCGCTCCTCGACCAATACCGGCGGGCCGAGGGCGACTACAGCGAATACGCGCAGGTCGCGTTCCTCGTCAACTGCCTGGCGCTCGCCGAATGGGCCCAGGACCGGTTCGACCCGGAGCCCACGCTCTGCGTGGGCCCCAGCTTCGGCGGGAAGACGGTGGCGGCCTACACCGGCGTCCTGGACTTCGCCGAAGCGGTCCGACTGACCGCACGCTGGGCCCGGCTGCTCGACGCATGGTTCGCGGAGCACCACCGCGACGTGGTCACCCACTCCTTCACCCGCGTACCCCGCGCGGAACTGGACCGGGTGCTCGCCGAACTCGACGCGCAGGGCGAGTGGTACGAGATCTCCTGCCACGTCGACGACGACTTCTACATGGTCTCGCTCCGCGCCGCCGTACTCGAATGGCTCGGCAAGCGGCTGCGCTCCGTCGGCGGCCTCCCCCTCTACACCATGCGTCCGCCCATGCACGCGAGCGTCTTCGGCCCGCTCCGGCAGCGGGCCGAGGACGAACTGTTCGACGGACTGACCTTCCGCGACCCGCGCATCCCGGTCGTCGCCGACCAGGACGGCACCCTGCTGACCACGGGCGACGAGGTACGCACCATGCTCCTGGACGGATTCGTCCGCCCGGTCCGCTGGCCCGACGCCGTCGCGGCGCTGCGCCGGCACGGCGTGGGAAAGCTGTACGTCTCCGGCTCCGACAGTCTCTTCGGCCGCGTCCCCGTCACGACCAGGAACTTCGACGTCGTCGCCGTGGACCCGAGGTCGGCGCTCCGGCCCGTCCGCAGGAGCTTCGCCGCCTGACCGCGGCACCGACACCCCGCACCACCCAGGGTTTCCGGTGGGACGCGCCCAGGCCGGCGCCGCGTCCCGGTCACCGGCACACGGACCGGCCGCGAACTTCGCAGCGAGAGGCATCCCATGACCCTTCTGAACGGGACCGACCTGAGTTTCGGCTACCTGCAGCTGACCGGCTCGGCCTGGCAGGAGCCGGTACGCCACACCCTGGAGGAGCGCTTCGCCGCGCTGGCCGAGCACGGCTGTACCTCGATGGGGATGAGCGTCGAGGAGCTGGAGAAGTACCTGGCCGAGCACTCCGCGGACAAGCTGCGCGGTCTGATGACCGAGTACGGAGTGCGCCTGCACGAGCTGGAGGTCCTCTTCGGCTGGAACGCCGGAGGGGAGGAGGGCGAAGCCGCCCGTGCCGGTGAGACCCACCTCTTCGAACTCGCCGAGGCGGCGGGCATCCCGTCCGTCAAGTCCTGCGCGGTCTACCCGCCCGGCGTCGAGATGCCGCCGACCGAAGTCCTCACCGAGCGCTTCGCAGCCCTGTGCGACCGTGCCGCGGAGCGCGGGCTGACCATCTCCCTCGAAGCGATGGCCGTCATGCCCGGCTTCACGTACCAGGTCGCCTCCGACGTCGTCGTCGGCGCCGACCGCCCCAACGCCGGCCTGATGATCGACATGTGGCACCTGTTCCGCGACCCGACCGGCCTCGGCGCGATCGAGCAGCTCACCGGTGCGCAGATCGCGGCCGTGGAGTTCAGCGACGGCCCCAGCACCCCGTCCGCCGACGTGATGAACGAGGTGCTGAACGCCCGGCTGCTGCCCGGCGACGGCGACTTCGGCATCACCGGACTGCTGCGCACGCTCGACGCCAAGGGCGTCGACCTCACCCCGTCGGTGGAGGTCCTCTCGACCGAACTGCGCGCCCTGCCGCTGAGCGAGAACGTCGGCCGCACCCTCGCCGCCGTTCGCCAGTCCCTTGAGAAGGCCCGCGGCTGACCGGTCCCGTTCCGGCCGGCACCCCATCCCCGAGCGCAGACACATCGAGAGAAGGAACCATGTCGGATCTCGTCGACACATGCCCCCATGCCCAGCCCCGCCCGTTCCCGCTGGAGCGCACCGGCTGCCCGCTGGACCCCGCCCCCGAGTACGCCGTCCTGCGGGAGACGGAGCCGGTCTCCCGGGTCAAGCTGAAGTTCAACGGCCGTGAGGCCTGGCTGCTCACCCGCTACGAGGACGTCCGGCAGATGCTGGTCGACCCCCGCTTCAGCTCCAACATGGCCGACCCCGGTTACCCGCTCCAGTTCGCGTTCCCCATGGAACTCCTCGGCAAGGTCAAGCCCGCCCTGCTGCACATGGACCCGCCGGATCACACCGCGCACCGCATGATGCTGATGCCGGAGCTCAGTGTGAAGCGCGTCGAGGCCATGCGACCGCGTACCCAGGAGATCGTCGACGAATGCATCGACGCGATGCTGGCGCAGGGCGGCCCCGTGGACCTGGTGTCCATGCTCTCGATGCCCGTGCCGTCGATCGGGATGTGCGAACTCGTCGGCGTTCCCAAGGAGTCGGCCGGCCTGTTCCACCGCTGGGTCACCCTCCTCGTCACCCAGGGCAGCGCCGAGGAGCACGCCTCGGCCAACGCCGAGGTCGAGATGCTGCTCTACCAGCTCATCGCCGAGCGCCAGAAGAACCCCGGCGACGACCTGATCAGCAGCCTGCTCCAGCGCAACGCCACAGAGAACGAACTGGAACCCGCCGACATCAGCGCCCTGGTCCGGGCCATGATCGCCGCCGGTCACGAAAGCACCGTCAACGGCATCTCCGTCGGCGTCCTGGTACTTCTCCAGCACCCGGAGCAGGCCGACTGGCTGCGCGCCCACCCCGAACTCTCGGGCCAGGCCGTGGACGAACTCTCCCGCTACTCCAGCATCTCCGACCACGGCACCGTCCGGGTCGCCCTGGAGGACGTCGAGATCGGCGGCCAGCTCATCCGGGCCGGCGAGGGGGTCATCTGCTCGCTCTCCGCGTCCAACCACGACCCGGCGGTCTTCAAGGACCCCAACACCCTGGACCTGACGCGCCGCGAGGCACGCCACAACGTCGCCTTCGGCTTCGGACGGCACCAGTGCGCCGGGCAGATGCTCGTCCGCATGCAGCTGGAGGTCGTCTTCACGACCCTGCTGCGCCGCATCCCCGGACTGCGCCTCGACGCGGCCCTGGACGAACTTCCCTTCAAGGCCAACGCACTCATCGACGGCCTCCACGAGCTGCCGGTTACCTGGTAAAGGAGATTTCCATGCGTGTGATCGTCGACCGAGAGCGCTGTGTCGCCGCAGGTTCCTGTGTGATCACCTCTCCCGCCGTGTTCGACCAGAACGACGAGGACGGCAAGGTGGTGCTCCTCATCGAGACCCCGGACGAGAAGCTCCGCGAGGAAGTCCTGGAGTCCGTCAACGTGTGTCCGGTCGCGGCGCTGAGCGTCGCCGACTGAGAGCCTGTCGGCACGCGACTCGGCCCCTCACGGGTTCCGTGCGGGCCGTCCCGCACTTCCGGGCGGGACGGCCCGCACCCCCGCTGTGCCGGGCGCCCCGTCCTTCCCCGAAGAGCCCGGACCCGTCGGCCACGACGGCCGTCCCGCTCCCGCCCTCACCCGAAAGCGACGTTGGAACCGTGGAGAATCCGAACACCAGCTACGCGCGGACGCCGCACGGGAACGGCGGGACGGTCCATTCCCTGCTCGACGACGCGACCGCCGACGCCCCCGAACGCCCCTGCCTGACCGACTCGTTCGGCCAGGTCACCTACGACCGGATGACCGCCCTCAGCCACGGCTTCGCGACCTGGCTGACCCGGCAGGGCGCCGGCCGCGGCGACCGGCTGCTCGTCCAGCTGCCCAGCCGCCGCGAACTGGTCGCCATGGTCTACGGAGCCTCACGCGCCGGTGTGATCCTGGTCCCGCTCAACCCCGCGATGAAGAAGTACCACCTCCGGTCCGTCATCGAGGACGCGCAGCCCTCCCTGATGATCGGCGACGGCCCCGGCACCGCCGTCCTGGACGGCCTCGCCGAGGTCCCCGTGCACGACCTCGCCGCGATCTGGCCCGAGATCGAGGCAGCGGCACGGGAGGACGCACCCGCGCCCGTCGACGTACAGCCCGACGAGACGGCCTTCCTCGTCTACACCTCGGGCAGCACCGCGGCGCCCAAGGCCGTGATCTGCCCGCACGCACAGGTCACCTTCGCCTCCCGCGCGATTCAGGAGGTCCTGCGCTACGGCCCGGACGACGTCGTCTTCTGCCGCTTCCCGATCTCCTGGGACTACGGCCTGTACAAGGTGCTGCTCACCGCACTCGGCCGGTCCGAACTGGTCCTGGACGGCGGCGAGTCCGACCTCGTCCTGCTGCGCAGGATGCGCGAGACCGGGGCCACCGTCGTGCCGATCGTCCCCTCGCTTGCCGCGATGATCGGCACCATGGCCCGGCGTGACCGCGAGGCACCGCCCCCGGTCCGGATGTTCACCAACACCGGTGCCGCGCTGCCCGCCCACGCCGTCGCCGCCCTGCGGGACGCGTTCCCCGGGGTGCGGGTCGTCCGGCAGTTCGGCCAGACCGAGTGCAAGCGCATCACCATCATGCCGCCCGACGAGGAACACGACAGGCCCCTCTCCGTCGGCCTGCCGCTGCCCGGTACGTCCGTGCTCATCCTCGACCCCGACGGAGAGCCCGTCCCGGTCGGCGAGACCGGCGAGATCGTCGCCGTGGGCCCGCACGTCATGCCCGGCTACTGGCGCCGGCCCGAGCTGACGGCCCGCACCTTCCGCCGCGACCCGGACACCGGCGCACCGAGACTGCACACGGGGGACTACGGCCGGCTGGACGAGGACGGCTACGTGTACTTCGAGGGCCGCCGCGACGACATGTTCAAACGCAAGGGCATCCGGATGAGCACGGTCGAGATCGAGGCCGCCGCGATGGACATCCCCGGGGTGCGCACCGCCACCGCGCTGCCCCCCACCGACAGCCGCGACCTGGTCCTCTTCGCCGAGACCGAACTGGCCCCGCACACCGTGCTGAAGGAGCTGGCCGAACGCCTGGAGACCGCAAAGGTCCCCGCGCACTGCCGGGTCCTGGCCGAGCTGCCGCTGAGCCTGCACGGGAAGAACGCCCGCCAGGCGCTGATCGAGATGATCGACGGGGAAGGACGATGAGCCGCTACCAGGCACTGGCCGAACGGTTCGGCACACCGCTGTACGTGTACGACCTCGACGAGCTCGAAGCGGCCCGGCGGGAACTCTTCGACGCGCTCCCCGAGGAGTTCACCCTCTTCTACGCCCTCAAGGCCAACCCGCACCCCGGCCTGGTCCGGGCGCTCCGGGAGGGCGAGGGACGCCACTGCCGGCCCGAGATCAGCTCGACCGGCGAACTGGCCGCCGCCCTCGCCGCCGGGTTCCGGGGAGAGGACTGCCTCTACACCGGCCCCGGCAAGACACCGGACGAACTGCACGAGGCGATCGGCCTCGGGGTACGGCTCTTCTCCACCGACTCCGTCTCCGACGTACGCCACGTGGCCGAGGCCGCCCGGGCGCACGGGGTGACGGCGGACTGCCTGCTGCGCGTCAACAGCGTGTCGGCGAGCGCCACCAGCAGCATCCGGATGACCGGCACCCCCTCGCAGTTCGGCTTCGACAGCGAGACCCTGGCCGAGATGCTGCCCGCCCTGCGGGAGACCGACGGGATCACCATCGCCGGCCTGCACTTCTTCCCGCTGAGCAACGCCAAGGACGAAGCGAGTCTGATCGGCGAGTTCCAGCACACCATCGCGCTCGCCGCCCGCCTCCGGCACGAACTGGACCTCCCGCTGCGCTTCCTGGACATCGGCGGCGGGTTCACCGTCCCCTACGCCGTCCCCGGCGCCCGGGGCGTCTACCCCAAGCTGCGCGGCGAGCTGGAGGCCGCGCTCGACACCCACTTCCCCCGGTGGCGCACCGAAGGGCCCGAGATCGCGTGCGAATCGGGCCGCTACCTGGTCGGCGCGAGCGGCACACTGGTCGCCCGTGTCAGCAACGTCAAGGTGAGCCGCGGCCGGAAATTCGTCATCCTCGACGCAGGGATCAACACCTTCGGCGGCATGTCGGGCCTCGGCCGGCTGCTTCCCGTCGCCGTGGGCGTCGAGCCGGGGGAGACGGTCGAATCCGCCAGCCTGGTCGGCCCGTTGTGCACACCGGGCGACATCCTCGGGCGCGAGATCGACCTTCCGGCACTCGCCCCCGGAGACCTGGTGACGATCCCCAACGCCGGGGCGTACGGCCCCACGGCCAGTCTCCTGATGTTCCTCGGGCGGCCGGCGCCCACCGAGGTCGTCGTCCGGGGTGAGGAGGTGCTGTCCGTCTCCAGGATCGAGCACCACCGCGCCTACCGGGCCCTGGACAACACCCCGGCGAGCACCGCGGGAGCCACCCGGTGACCAGTGACCGCACCCCCGACCGCGGGAGTTCCGCGGCGCCCGCGACGACGCAGCGGCGGGGCACCGTCGTCGTGACGACCGTGGCCTCCGACTCCCACACCTGGAACCTCGTCTACCTCCAGCTGCTCATCGAGGAACTGGGCTACGAGGTGGTCAACCTCGGCGCCTGCGTTCCGGACCGGGTCCTGGTGGACGCCTGCCGCGACCTGGCCCCCGACCTCGTGGTGATCAGCACCGTCAACGGGCACGGACACCAGGACGGCCTGCGCGTCATCGGTGCCCTTCGCTCCTGCGGTGAACTCGCCGCCACGCCCGTGGTCATCGGGGGCAAGCTCGGCGTCTCCGGGAAGCAGAGCACCGGGTCGGTCGACGCGCTGATCGCCGCCGGATTCGACGCGGTCTTCGACGACGCCGCGACCGGCAAGCTGGAGTTCAGCCGGTTCGTCACCGCGCTTCCCGCGGCCTCGCCCCGCCCCGTGGCCCGTACCGAGGCCGTGGCGTGAGACCGGGTGCGCGCCCGCCGGTGCGGACGGCCGAGGGGGCGCGCCCGGTCGACTTCGGAGCCTTCGTCCGCGCGAGAAGCGCCTCCGGAGCGCTCGTGGTCCAGCCCCGCATGGGGTTCAGCGACCCTGCCGCCATGCGCGCGGGGCTCGCCGCGACCCGGGACGCCGACGCCGTGACGGTGGGCACCGTCACCCTCGACAGCTACACCAGGGTCGGTGAACTGGCCTCCGTCGACAGCGCACTGCGGTCCGGGACCGACCTCAACGGCTACCCCATCGTCAGCTACGCCCCGGCCGTCACCGAGCAGGTCCTCGCCGGCATACGGTCCGAGGAGTTCCCCGTCCAGGTCCGGCACGGATCGGCGGTGCCGGACGACATCTTCGCCGCACTGCGCACCTCGCTGATCAACGCCACCGAGGGCGGACCCGTCTCGTACTGCCTCCCGTACAGCCGTACCCCGCTGGGCGACTCCGTGCGGAACTGGGCGCGCTGCACCGAGGACTTCGCGCAACTGCGGGAATCGGGTGTCGAACCACACCTGGAGACGTTCGGCGGCTGCATGCTCGGACAATTGTGTCCGCCGAGCCAACTGGTGGCGCTCAGTGTCCTCGAAGCGCTTTTCTTCTGCCGGCACGGAATACGCAGCGTCTCCCTCAGTTACGCCCAGCAGACCCATGCCGGGCAGGACCTCGAAGCGGTCGCCGCATTGCGTCGGCTGAGCCGCGAATTACTGCCCACGCGGAACTGGCACGTCGTCATCTACGCGTACATGGGGATGTATCCGACCACGGCCGAGGGCGCCTACCGGCTGCTGGACGAGGCGACCCGCCTCGCCGTGCGCTCCGGCTCGGAACGGCTCATCGTGAAGACGGTCGCCGAGTCGCGCCGCATCCCGACGATCAAGGAGAACGTGGCGGCGCTGGAGTCGGCGGGCCGGGTCGCCCGGGAGGAGACGGCCGGGCCCACCGCCGCAGGTTCCGAGCCGGACTCGGAGACGTATGCCGAGGCCAGAGCGCTGATCGAGGGTGTTCTCGACCTGGCTCCGGACATCGGGCGGGCCCTGGAACTCGCCTTCAAGCAGGGTGCTCTGGACATCCCGTACTGCCTCCACCCGGACAATCACGGGCGCGCCCGGAGCTATATCGACGGCGACGGGCGGCTGCGGTGGGCCGGTACCGGGCGGCTCCCGCTCGGCGGTCTCGTCGGGCGCGCCAGTGCCCGGAAGGCCACCTCGGCCGGCCTGCTCGCCGATCTCTCGTACGTACAGCGGACATTCGACCTGGCGGCGCTGGAATCCGACGCGCCGGAGCACTGGACGGATTCGGGGATTTTCCCCGAACATACCGGGGCCCCTTCCCGTCATGAATTACCGCGAAAAGCTTAGGGGGCCCCTAGGGGATGTGCCCGGCCCCTCGCCTTCATAGCGTGACCCGCAGTGGTGCGGTTCCTTGGTGATTTCCGTCCGGTGACGGGCGACAATTGTGTGGAGTGCAGATGACCGAGTCCGGAAACTTCGTCTCCGGCACCGACGGTGTGCCGGCCGGGAACACGCTGCGGCAGGCGGCACTCGTGCGTGAGCTGGAGTCCCTCCCCACCGCCGAACAGACGCGGGTGCTGCTCGACCTGGTGCGCGAGAACGCCCTCGCCGTGCTGCGGCAGGCCCGTCCCGACGCGCCGACGGCCGTGGCGGCGGACCGCGCCTTCCGCGAAGTGGGGCTCGACTCCGTCGCCCTCGTCGCGCTGCACGCCCGTCTCATCGAGGCGACGGGCCTGACCCTGCCCCCTACCGTCGTCTTCGACCACCCCTCACCCGCCGCCCTGGCGTCCCATCTGCGTACGGAGGCACTCGGTCTGCTCGACCGGCCCGAGCCCCCCGTCACACCGGCCACCGCCACCGACGACCCGATCGCCATTGTCGGCATCGGCTGCCGCTACCCGGGCGACGTCGCCTCGCCGGAAGACCTGTGGCGGCTGGTCGCCGAAGGCACCCACATCCGGGACGAGTTCCCCACCGACCGCGGCTGGGACCTCGACCGGCTCTTCGACGACGACCCCACCACCCCGGGCACCACCTACGCCCGCCACGGCGGATTCCTGACCGACGCCGCCGGGTTCGACGCCGATTTCTTCGGCATCAGCCCCCGCGAAGCCCTCGCGATGGACCCGCAGCAGCGGCTCGTACTGGAGGCCGTCTGGGAAGCCGTCGAGCGCGCCGGTATCGACGCGGCGACCCTGCACGGCAGCCGCACCGGTGTGTTCGTCGCCGCCGAGCCGCAGGAGTACGCCATGCGGCTCCACGAGGCACCGGACGGCCTGGACGGCTACCTCCTCAGCGGCAATGCCCCCAGCGTCGTCTCCGGACGGGTCTCCTACACCCTCGGCCTCGAAGGTCCGGCGCTGACCGTCGACACCGCCTGCTCCGGATCGCTGGTCGGTCTGCATCTGGCCGTCCAGGCGCTGCGCCGCGGTGAGTGCGGCCTCGCCCTCGCGGGCGGCGTCGCGGTCATGGGCAGTCCCGGCACGTTCACCGCGTTCAGCAGGCAGCGCGGCCTCGCACCCGACGGGACCGTCAAGGCCTTCGCCGCCGCCGCGGACGGCACCGCCTTCGCCGAGGGCGTCGGCGTCTTCGTCCTGGAGCGGCTGTCGGACGCCCGGGCCAACGGCCACCCCGTAGTTGCCGTCATCCGCGGCTCGGCCATCAACCAGGACGGCGCGTCCAACGGCCTCACCGCACCCAGCGGACGGGCCCAGCGACACGTCATCCGGCAGGCACTCGCCGACGCCGGGCTCACCCCCGGGGACGTCGACGCCGTCGAGGCACACGGCACCGGCACCACCCTCGGCGACCCGATCGAGGCCCAGGCGCTCCTGGCCACCTACGGTCAGGAGCGGGCCGACGGACCGGTCTGGCTCGGATCGGTGAAGTCCAACATCGGGCACACCCAGGCAGCGGCCGGATCGGCCGGACTGATCAAGATGATCATGGCGATGCGCAACGGCCTGCTCCCGGCGACCCTGCACGTCGACGCCCCCTCACCCCACGTCGACTGGACGGCCGGTGACGTCCGCCTGCTGACCGAGCCCGTGCCCTGGGCCCCGTCCGCCCGCCCGCGCCGGGCCGGCGTCTCCTCCTTCGGTGTCAGCGGCACCAACGCCCACCTCATCGTCGAGGAACCACCCGCCGCCGAGACCCGGTCCGCGGCCGGTGAGGGCGACGGCGGCGGGGCCGGAACCGGCCGGCCGCTGCCCGTGATGATCTCCGCCAGGAGCGAGGAGGCCCTGCGCGACCAGGCGCGGCGCCTGCTCGGCCGCGTCGGGGCAGACCCCGCCCTGCGCCCGCTGGACCTCGCCCACTCCCTCGCGACGACCCGCGCCGCCCTGCCCCACCGCGCCGTGGTGCTCGCCGACGACCGCGACGGCCTGCTCGCCGGAGTGCGCGCGATCGCGGACGGCCAGGACGCCCCGGGCGTGATCACGTCCGTCACCGGCGGCGCCACCGCCTTCCTCTTCACCGGACAGGGCAGCCAGCGGCTCGCCATGGGCCGCCGGCTGTACGACACCTATCCCGTCTACGCCAAGGCCCTCGACAACGCCATCGGCTATCTCGACCTCCAGCTCGACCAGTCGCTGTGGGACGTCCTGTTCGCCGACGAGGGCTCCCCCCAGGCCGCGCTGCTGGACCGCACCATGTACGCGCAGGCGGCCCTCTTCGCCGTCGAGGTCGCCCTGTTCAGGCTCCTGGAGTCCTGGGGGACGGTTCCCGACTACGTGGCCGGGCACTCGATCGGCGAGCTGACCGCCGCCCACGTGGCCGGTGTCCTCTCGCTCGACGACGCGGCCACCCTCGTCGCCGCCCGCGGGCGCCTGATGCAGGCACTGCCCGAGGGCGGCGCGATGATCGCGGTCCGGGCGTCCGAGGAGACCGTGGAACCGCTCCTCGCGCACTGCCGCGACAGCGTCGGCATCGCCGCGGTCAACGGCCCGGACTCCGTCGTGCTGTCCGGGGACGAGGAAGCGGTGACCGCGCTGGCCGCGCGCCTGGAGGCCGCCGGGCACCGGACCAAGCGGCTCAGGGTCAGCCACGCCTTCCACTCACCGCTGATGGCCCCCGTACTCGACGACTTCCGCCAGGTCGCGCAGATCCTCACCTACGCGCCGCCGAAGCTGCCCGTGGTCTCGGCCCTCACCGGCCGCATCGCCACCGCCGAGGAACTCGGCGACCCGGAACACTGGGTCCGGCACGTCCGCGAAGCCGTCCGCTTCCACGACGTCGTCCGCCTCCTGAACGACCGGGGCGTCACCACCTTCCTCGAACTGGGCCCCGACCCGGTGCTCTGCGCGATGGGCCGCGAGAGCGCCGACCCGGCGGCCGTGTTCACCTCCGTGCTGCGCGACGGCCGCGACGAACCCCGGCAGTTGCTCGCCGCGCTGGCCACCGCCCACACCCGCGGCGCCCGCGCCGACTGGCACGCGTTCTTCGCGGGCACCGGCGCGCACCAGGTCGAACTGCCCACCTACGCCTTCCAGCACAGCAGGTACTGGCTGAACGCCCCGCACGCCGCCCAGGACGCGACCGCGCTCGGCCAGGTCGCCGCCGGCCATCCGCTGCTGGGCGCGGTCGTCGGCCTCGCCGACACCGGCGGCGCCGTCCTCACCGGACGGATCTCGCTCCGCTCGCACCCCTGGCTCGCCGACCACGTCATCGCCGGCCACGCCCTGCTGCCCGGCACCGCCCTCGTCGACCTGGCGGTCGCGGCGGGCGCCCGGACCGGCGCCGAACGCCTCGACGAACTCGTGATGGCGGCCCCGCTGCTCCTGCCCACCACCGGCGGTGTCGCCCTCCAGATCGTCGTCGACCCGGCCGACACGGCCGGACACCGCACCCTCGCCTTCTACTCCCGCGACGAGGACGCCGCCGACGACGCACCGTGGACCCGGCACGCGACAGGCCGCCTCGTGCCGCACGAGGAACCCGGTCCCGGCACGGCGGACTTCGCCGCAGGCACCTGGCCGCCGCCCGGCGCCGAACCCGTCGACGTCACCCACCTCTACGACGACCTGGCCGCCCAGGGCTATGGATACGGCCCCGCCTTCCACGGCCTGCGCGCGGTGTGGCGCGGCGCGCCCGGCGAAGTCTTCGCCGAGGTCCGGCTCCCCGAACCGGCCGGTGACCGGTCGGCCGCCTTCGGCCTGCACCCCGCACTCCTGGACGCGGTCCTGCACGCGACCGACTTCGCCACCGGCACCCGGCAGACGGACGACCGCGTCCTCCTCCCGTTCGCCTGGACCGGCGTCACACTCCACACCACCGGTGCCACCGCGTTGCGGGTACGCGTCACCGCGACCGGCACCGACGAGGTCGCCCTCGAACTCGCCGACCCCACCGGCGCGCCCGTCGCCTCCGTCGACTCCTTCCTCGTCCGCCCGGTGGCCGCCGACGGGCTGGCGGCCACCGCGCACCACGACGCCCTCTTCCACGTCCGGTGGACCCCGCTGACCGTCCTCGCGGGCAGCACGGGCAGCACGGGCAGCACGGGCAGCACGGGCAGCACGGGCACCACGGGCAGCACGGGCACCACGGGCACTACGGGCACCACGGGCAGCACCGGCACCACGGGCACCACCGACACCGCCGGAACCACAGTGCACACCGTGCCTGCCCAGACCGGGAACGACCCGGTCTCCGGCGTCCGCGCCGCACTCGCCGACACCCTCACGGCCGTGCGGACCCGGCTCGACGACGAACGGCCCGCACACGGCCGGCTGGCCGTCGTGACCCAGGACGCCGTCACCGTCACGCCGGGGGAGCGGCCCGACCTGGCCCAGGCACCCGTCTGGGGACTCGTGCGCTCCGCCCAGGCCGAGCATCCGGGCCGCTTCGTCCTCGTCGACACCGACGGCTCCCTCACCCCGGACGAGCTGCTGCGCCTCGTCGTCGATGCGACCGAGCCCGAACTCGCCGTACGCGCGGGCCAGGTGTACGTGCCCCGTCTGACCAAGGCCCCCCACGACCCGCAGCCCGCCGCCACCCCCTGGCGGAGCGACGGCACCGTCCTGATCACCGGCGGCACCGGCGGCGTCGGCGCCACCCTGGCCCGCCACCTGGCCGGCGAACACGGCGTACGCGGCCTCGTACTGACGAGCCGTCATGGACTGTCGGCCCCCGGCGCCGAAGAACTCCGGGCGGAACTCACCGCCCTGGGCGCCGAGGTCACGATCGCCGCGTGCGACATCGCCGACCGCGAGGCGACGGCCGCCCTGCTCGCCGCCGTCCCGGACCGGCTGCCGCTGACCGCGGTGATCCACGCGGCAGGCGTCCTGGACGACGGCCTCGTCGACGCGCTCGACACCGCACGGCTCGACACCGTTCTGCGGCCCAAGGCCGACGGAGCCTGGAACCTGCACGAACTCACCCGGGACCACGACCTCTCGGCCTTCGTCCTGTTCTCCTCGACGGCGACCCTGCTGGACGGTGCCGGACAGGGCAACTACGCCGCCGCCAACGTCTTCCTCGACGCCCTCGCCGCGCACCGCGCCGCCCTCGGCCTGCCGGCCACCTCGCTCGCCTGGGGGCTGTGGACCGGCACCGGCGGCATGGGCGGCTCCCTCGACGAGGCCGCGCTCCGGCGCATCGAACGACTCGGCCTGCAACCCCTGTCCGCCGCGGAGAACCTCGCCCTGCTCGACCGCGCCGTCACCACCGACGCCGGGCCGGCCGTCGTCCCCGTACGCCTGAACCTGCGCGCCCTGAACGCGCGCGCCGCCGACGTCCCGGCCGTCCTGCGCGGCCTGGTCCGTCCGCCGCGCCGCCCCGCGGGCGCCGGCGGGGTCAGCGTCGAGCAGTCGCTCGCCCGCCGGCTCACCGGCCTGACCCGCGCCGAACGGGGTGACGTCCTCCTCGACCTGGTCCGCACCCAGGTCGCCGCCGTCCTCGGCCACGAGGGCCCCGAACGCGTCAGCCCGACCCGGGCCTTCAACGAGATGGGCTTCGACTCCCTCGCCGCCGTCGAACTCCGCAACCGGCTCGGCTCCGCCACCGGACTGCCGCTGACCGCCACCCTCGTCTTCGACTACCCGTCCCCCGGCTCGCTGGCCGACCACCTCGCCGGACGCCTCGGCGGCGACACCGACCGCACCGGCCACCCGCACACCCCCGCGGTCACCGTCACGGCCGACGACGAACCCATCGCCATCGTCGCCATGGCCTGCCGCTACCCCGGGGGCGTGACCTCGCCCGAGGAGCTGTGGCAACTGGTCGACGAGGGACGCGACGTCGTCTCCGCCTTCCCCACCGACCGCGGCTGGGCCGCAGACGTCCACGACCCCGACCCCACCGCACCCGGCAAGAGCCTCACCGACCAGGGCGGATTCCTTTACGACGCCGCGGACTTCGACGCCGAGTTCTTCGGCATCAGCCCCCGCGAGGCCCAGGCCATGGACCCCCAGCAGCGACTGCTGCTGGAGATCGCCTGGGAGACCGTCGAGCGCGCGGGCATCGACCCGCACACGCTGCGCGGCAGCGACACCGGTGTCTTCGCCGGCGTGATGTACCACGACTGGGGCCTGCGCCTGGGCCCCCTGCCCGAGCACGTGGCCGGTTACCACGGCAACGGCAGCCTCGCCAGCGTGGTGTCCGGACGCGTCGCCTACACGCTGGGCACCGAGGGCCCGGCCGTCACCGTCGACACCGCCTGCTCGTCCTCCCTGGTCGCGATGCACTGGGCCGCCCAGGCCCTGCGCAGGGGGGACTGCGGGCTCGCCCTCGCCGGCGGGGTCACGGTCATGTCCACCCCCGACACCTTCGTCGACATGAGCCGGCAGCGCGGTCTCGCCACCGACGGCCGCTGCAAGTCCTTCGGCAGCGGCGCCGACGGCACCGGCTGGGGCGAGGGCGTCGGCATGCTCCTGCTGGAGCGGCTGTCCGACGCCGAACGCAACGGCCACCGGGTACTCGGCCTGCTCCGCGGCTCCGCGGTCAACTCCGACGGCGCGTCCAACGGCCTGACCGCCCCCAACGGCCCCGCCCAGCAGCGCGTCATCCGCCGCGCTCTCGGCGACGCCGGCCTCACGCCCGCCGACATCGACGCGGTCGAGGGGCACGGCACGGGCACCACCCTCGGCGACCCGATCGAGGCACAGGCCCTGCTCGACACCTACGGCCAGGAACGTCCCGGGGACGACAGCCCGCTCCTGCTCGGCTCCATCAAGTCGAACATGGGCCACACCCAGGCAGCCGCCGGAGTCGCGGGCGTCATCAAGATGGTGCAGGCGATGCGGCACGGCGTCCTGCCCGCGACGCTCCACGCCGGGGAACCCTCCCCCCAGGTGGACTGGGCGTCGGGTGCCGTGGAACTCCTGACCGGGGCCACTCCGTGGCCCGCGCACGGCCGCCCGCGCCGGGCCGGGGTGTCGTCGTTCGGCATCAGCGGGACCAACGCGCACGTCATCATCGAGGAGCCGCCCGCCCGCCCGGCCGACAGCACACCCCCGGCCCCGCCCGCCGCCCCGGCCGGCCCGGTGGCGTGGCCGCTGTCGGCGAAGACCCCGGAAGCTCTGGACGCGCAGGCCACGCGCCTGCTCACGCACCTCGACACCGTCTCCGACGACGCCCTCGCCGCCACCGGGCACGCGCTCGCGACCACGCGCGCCGCGTTCGACCACCGGGCCGTCGTCCTGGGCGCCGACCGTACCGAACTGGCGGCCGGCCTCCTGGCGGTCGCCTCCGGCGCCGGGCCCGTGCGGGACACGGTCAGTGAGGGCAAGGCCGCCTTCCTGTTCACCGGCCAGGGCGCTCAGCGCCTCGGCATGGGACAGGAGCTGTACCGGTCCTTCCCGGTGTTCGCGGAGTCGTTCGACGCGGTGCTGGCCGAGCTGGACGCACAGCTGGGGAGTTCGCTGCGCGACGTGATGTGGGGCGACGACGCCGATGTCCTGAACGGGACGATGTACGCGCAGGCGGGTCTGTTCGCCGTGGAGACCGCGCTGTTCCGGCTGCTGGAGTCGTGGGCGATACGCCCCGCCCTCCTCATCGGGCACTCGGTCGGCGAGATCGCCGCCGCACACGTGGCGGGGGCACTGTCCCTGCCGGACGCCGCCCGGCTCGTCGTCGCGCGGGGACGGCTCATGGCGGCGCTGCCCACCGGCGGCGCGATGGTCGCCGTCGAGGCGACCGAGGAGGAGGTGCTGCCGCTGCTGACCGACGCGGTGGGCATCGCCGCCGTCAACGGGCCGCGCGCCGTCGTCGTCTCCGGCACGGAGGCGGCGGTCCGGGAGCTCGCCGCGACCTTCACCGGTCAGGGCCGCAGGACCACCGCACTGCGGGTGTCCCACGCCTTCCACTCGCCGCTCATGGAGCCGATGCTCGCCGAGTTCCGCGCCGTCGTGGCCGGACTGGAACCCGGCCGCCCGTCGCTTCCGGTCGTGTCCGGCGTCACGGGCGACCTGGCGGAGGACTGGGGAAGCGCCGACTACTGGGTCCGGCACGTGCGGGACACGGTCCGGTTCGCCGACGCCGTACGGTTCGCCGAGAGCCGTGGTGTCACCACGTACGTCGAGATCGGACCGGACGCCGTGCTCAGCGGCATGGGCCAGGACTGCGTCGAGGACACGGACGCCGTGGCGTTCGCCGCCACGCTGCGCCGGGAACGGCCCGAGGCGCGGGAACTGCTCACCGCCGCCGGCCGGCTCCACGCCCGCGGCGTCCCCGTCGACTGGGACGCCCTCCTCGGCCTCAGCGGTCCCGGACAGGGCCCCGACCTGCCCACCTACGCCTTCCAGCACCAGCGGTACTGGCTCGACCAGGTCGCCGGAGCCGGCGACCTGGACGCGGCCGGTCTCGAACCCGTCACCCACCCCCTGCTCAGTGCCGCCGTCACGACCCCGGACACCGGCGGCGTCGTCCTGACCGGACGGCTTGCCACCGGTACCCAGCCGTGGCTCGCCGACCACGGAGTGCTGGGCAGCGTCCTCCTCCCGGGCACCGGCTTCGTCGAGCTGGCGATCCGGGCCGGCGACCACGTCGGCTGCGGCCGTGTCGAGGAACTGCTCCTCGAAGCGCCCCTGACCCTCCCGGCCCGCGGTGGTGTCTCCCTGCGCGTCGTCGTCGGCGCGCCCGACGGGTCCGACGCCCGCCCGGTCAGCATCCACTCCCGCACCGGCACCGACCCGGACAGCCCCTGGACGCGCCACGCCCACGGCACCCTGACCCGCGAAGCCCCGGCGCCCGCCTTCGAACTGACGCAGTGGCCCCCGGCCGGTGCCGACCCGGTGGACGTCACGTCCGCGTACGAGCGGCTGGCCGCACGCGGCTACGCCTACGGGCCCGCCTTCCAGGGGCTGCGCGCGGCATGGCGGCGCGGGGACGACGTCTTCGCCGAGGTGTCACTCGACGGACCGGCCCGCGACGAGGCCGCGGCCTTCGGCCTGCACCCCGCGCTGCTCGACGCCGCCATGCATGCCGACCTGCTGACCGACCCGGCCGACGACGCGGCGACGCTGCTCCCGTTCTCCTGGAACGGCGTCACCCTGCACGCCGCCGGTACCCCCTCGCTCCGGGTCCACATCCAGCGCATCCGCGGCGACGAGGTGTCCGCCATCATGGTCGCCGACGACAGCGGCGCCCCGGTGGCCACCGTCGAGTCCCTGGTCTCCCGGGAGGTCTCGCCGGAGCAGATCGCAGCGGCCTCCGGAGCCCTGTCCGCCTCGCTCCACCGCATCGCGTGGCAGCGGACCGCACCCACCGCCGGGCAGCCGGCAACCGCCGACTCCGCCGCGTACACGGTCCTCCCCTGCCCGGCCACACCCGCCGGCCCGGACGTCCCGGCAGCCGTGAGCGCGCTGACCCGCCACGTCCTCGCCGAGGTCCAGGCGTGGCTCGCCGACCCCGCGTCGGCCACCCGCCGCCTGGTCGTGGTCACCCGGCGCGCGATGGCCGTGCACCCCGGCGAGGACCCCGACCCGGTCCAGGCCACCGCGTGGGGCCTGGTACGGGCCGCGCAGGCCGAGAACCCGGGCCGCTTCCACCTCGTCGACCTCGGCCCCGAGGACGACGGCGACGCACCCGGGACAGCCACGGCGCTCGTCGCCGCCGTCTCCAGCGACGAGCCCGAAACCGCCGTCCGGCAAGGGGAGTCGTGGGTACCCCGGCTGAGCCGGGCCACCCCGCCCGCCACGGTGCGCCCGACCCCGTGGGACGCGGACGGCACCGTGCTCGTCACCGGAGGCACCAGCGGTCTCGGCGCACTCGTCGCCCGCCACCTGGTCACCGAGCACGGTGTCCGGCATCTGCTGCTCGTCGGCCGACGCGGCACGGACACACCGGGCGCCGATCTCCTCGTCGCCGGACTCACCGGCCTCGGGGCCGACGTCACCGTCGCCGCGTGCGATGTCGCCGACCGCGACCGGCTCGCCGAACTCCTCGACGGCATCGCACCCGAGCACCCGCTGCGCGGCGTCGTGCACGCCGCCGCGGTCGCCGACGGCGGACTCGTCGGCACCCTGACCCCCGAGGGATTCGACACCGTCCTGCGCCCCAAGGCCCACGGGGCCTGGACCCTGCACGAACTGACCCGGGACACCGACCTCACCGCCTTCGTGATGTTCTCCTCCGCGGGCGGCCTCGTCCTCGCCGCCGGCCAGGCGGACTACGCCGCGGCGAACGTCTTCCTGGACGCGCTGGCCGCCCACCGCGCGGCCGCCGGACTGCCCGCGACCTCCCTCGCGTTCGGCATGTGGGACGTCAGCACCGGCCTCGGCGGCGATCTCACCTCGGCCGATCTGGAACGGATGAAGCGGCTCGGCCTGCCCGCCCTGCCCGCCGACCGGGGGCTCGCCCTCTTCGACGCCGCCGTCGCCACCGGCGAGAGCGTCGTCGTCCCCCTCACCGTCGACGCGAAGGCACTCGCCGCCCGCACCGACGAACTGCCCGCGCTGCTCCGTGGCCGGGTCCGCACGCCCGTGCGCCGCACCGTGCAGCCGGGGGCGTCCGGTTCCGCGCTGGAACGACGCCTCGCAGGCGCGACACCCGAGGAGCGCGCCCGGGTCCTGCTCGACGCGGTGCGCACCCAGGTCGCCGCGGTCCTCGGCCAGCCGTCGCCCGAGGCGGTCGGCCCCGACACCGCCTTCCGTGAGCAGGGCTTCGACTCCCTCGCCGCCGTGGAACTGCGCAACCTGCTGGCCGGCACGACCGGGCTGCGGCTGCCCGCCACCCTCGTCTTCGACTACCCCAACTCCCGTGCCGTGGCCGGGTACCTCGACACCCTGTTCACCGGCGCGGCACCCTCCTCACCGACCACCACCGCCCCCTTTGCCCCCCTCGACGACGAACCCATCGCCGTCGTCGCCATCAGCTGCCGCTTCCCCGGCGGAGTCCGCTCGCCCGAGGACCTGTGGAACCTGGTCGCCGACGGCGTCGACGCCATCGGCGACTTCCCCGCCGACCGGGGCTGGGACGCGGACGCCCTCTACGACCCCGAGCCCGGCCTGCCCGGCCGCACCTACGTCCGCGAAGGCGGATTCCTCTACGACGCAGCCGAGTTCGACCCCGAGTTCTTCGGCATCATGCCCCGCGAGGCCCTGGCCATGGACCCGCAGCAGCGGCTGCTGCTCCAGTCCGCGTGGGAGGCGTTCGAGCGTGCCGGGATCGACCCGGAGACCCTGCGCGGCACCCAGACCGGTGTCTACGCCGGGGTGATGTACCACGAGTACGGCAGTCGCGTCACCGACGTCCCCGACGACCTGGCCGGCTATCTCGGAAACGGCAGCGCGGGCAGTATCGCCTCCGGCCGCGTCGCCTACGCGCTCGGCCTCGAAGGCCCGGCCGTCACCGTCGACACCGCCTGCTCCTCCTCCCTCGTCAGCCTCCACATGGCCTGCCAGGCCCTGCGCACCGGCGAGATCGACCTCGCACTGGCAGGCGGGGTCACGGTCATGCCGACCCCCGAGATCTTCGTCGACTTCAGCAGGCAGCGGGGCCTCGCCGCCGACGGCCGCTCCAAGGCGTTCGCGGGTGCGGCCGACGGCACCAGCTGGGCCGAGGGCGTCGGACTGCTGCTGGTCGAGCGTCTCTCCGACGCCCGGCGCAACGGCCACCCGGTCCTCGCCCTGGTGCGGGGCAGCGCCATCAACCAGGACGGCGCGTCCAACGGTCTGACCGCCCCCAACGGCCCCTCCCAGCAACGCGTCATCCGCAAGGCACTGGCCGCCGCCGGACTCGCACCGGCCGATGTCGACGCGGTGGAGGGCCACGGCACCGGAACCCGGCTCGGCGACCCGATCGAGGCGCAGGCCCTGCTCGCCACCTACGGCCAGGACCGGCCCGCCGACCAGCCGCTGTGGCTCGGCTCGGTCAAGTCGAACATCGGGCACGCCCAGGCTGCGGCCGGTGTCAGCGGCGTCATCAAGATGGTGATGGCCCTGCGCAACGGCCTGCTGCCCAGGACCCTGCACGTGGACGAGCCGAGCCCCCAGGTGGACTGGGAGACCGGCGGCGTACGTCTGCTGACGGAGCCGGTCACCTGGGCACCTCAGGACCGGCCGCGCCGGGCGGGCGTCTCCTCCTTCGGTCTCAGCGGCACCAACGCCCACGTCATCATCGAGGAAGCGCCCCGGGCCACCGGACCGGCCACCGGGACCGGAACCCCGGACGAGACCGGCGCGGCCGGCCACCCGGAGCACCTGCCCGTCGTGCCCCTGCTGCTGTCGGCCCGGAGCGCCACGGCGCTCACCGCACAGGCCGACCGGCTCCTGACCCACCTGGAGACCGAGCCGGAGCAGTCCCTCATCGACATCGGTTTCTCCCTCGCCACGACCCGCGCCGCCCTGGACCACCGGGCCGTCCTTCTTCCGGCCGACCGCGACGCAGCCGTCCACACCCTCACCGAACTGGCCGCGGGCCGTGCGAGCACCGATGCCGTCACCGGCTCCGGGATCCTTCCGGAGGGCCTGACGGCGTTCCTGTTCACGGGGCAGGGTGCGCAGCGGTTGGGTATGGGGCGTGGGTTGTATGAGGCTTTTCCGGTGTTCGCGGAGGCTTTTGATGCGGTGTTGGTGGAGTTGGATGCGCGGTTGGGTTGTTCGTTGCGTGAGGTGGTGTGGGGTGAGGATGCGGGTGTGTTGAACGGGACGATGTTCGCTCAGGCGGGGTTGTTCGCGGTGGAGACGGCGTTGTTCCGGTTGGTGGAGTCGTGGGGGGTGCGGGCTGATGTGGTGGCGGGTCATTCGATCGGGGAGATCGTGGCCGCGCATGTGGTGGGGGTGTTGTCGTTGGGGGATGCGGCGGAGTTGGTGGTGGCGCGTGGTCGGTTGATGCAGGCGTTGCCGGTGGGTGGGGTGATGGTGGCGGTGGCGGCGTCGGAGGTGGAGGTCGCGGCGTTGCTGGGCGAGGGCGAGGGCGAGGGCGAGGGCGAGGGCGAGGGTGCGGGTGTGGGTGTGGGTGTGCGTGTGGGGATCGCGGCGGTGAACGGTCCGTCGTCGGTGGTGGTGTCGGGTGCGGAGGAGGGGGTGTTCCGGGTCGCGGATCACTTCGCCGGGCTGGGGCGCAGGACGAAGCGGCTGGCCGTGTCGCACGCGTTCCACTCCCCGCTGATGGACCCCATGCTCGCCGAATTCCGCGCGGTTGCGGAGCGCCTCTCGTACAGCGTTCCGACCCGACGTGTGGTCTCCCACGTGACCGGCACCGCAGCGACCGCCGAACAGCTCACCTCACCCGAGTACTGGGTGACCCATGTCCGTGAGGCCGTCCGCTTCGCCGACGGTGTCCGCCACCTGGCCGCCGAGGGCGTCAACCGGTTCCTGGAACTGGGCCCCGACGCCGTCCTCACCGCGCTCGCCGAGTCGTCCTCCTTCCTGCCCGCGGAAGCGCTCGCCGTACCGGCCCTGCGCAAGGGCCACCCGGAGGCCGCCTCCCTGCTCGCCGCCGTCGCCCGGCTGCACGTCGCCGGCTCGGCGCCCCGCTGGGGCGACATCCTCGACGGCCGCGGCGGACGGCGCGTCCACCTGCCGACGTACGCCTTCGACCGCACCACGTACTGGCTCGACGCACCCCTCGCCGACACCGGTGACGTGACGAGCCTCGGCCAGACCGCCGCCGCACACCCGCTCCTGAGCGCTGTCGTCGCCTCCCCGGAGGCGGGCGGCGTGGTACTCACCGGACGCCTCTCGGTCCGCACCCACCCCTGGCTCGCCGACCACGACGTCCTCGGCACCGTCCTCCTGCCCGGCACCGGGTATGTGGAGCTGGCGATCAGGGCCGGTGAGGAGGTCGGCTGCGACGTGGTCGAGGAACTCACCATCGAGGCCCTGATGCCGCTCCCGCCGCACGGCGGACTCGCCGTCCAGGTCGTCGTCGACGCACCGGACGCAGGCGGCCGCTGCTCGCTCAACGTGTACTCCCGGGACGCCGACGCCCCCGCCGACGCCCCCTGGAGCAAGCACGCCAGCGGCGTACTCGCCACCGGTGACAAGGAGTCCGCGAGCACCGCTCCGTTCGGACTCGACACCACTGTCTGGCCGCCCGAAGGAGCCACGCCGGTCGACATCGACGGGGTCTACGACTACCTCACCGGCCAGGGCTACGGATACGGGCCCATGTTCCGCGGCCTGCGCGGCATCTGGTCCCGCGGCAAGGAGACGTTCGCCGAGGTCTCCCTGCCCGAGGACTCCCTCGCCGTCGGCGCCGACTTCCGGCTCCACCCGTCCATCCTCGACGCGGCCCTGAGCGCCACCGACTTCATGGACGGGCGACGCCCGCAGGACGTCGGAGGAACCCAACTGCCCTTCGCCTGGTCCGGAGTGACCCTGCACGCAGCGGGCTCCTCCCGACTGCGCGTCCGCATCACCGCCGTCGAGACCCACCGCTCCCAGGGCTCCGACGCGGTGCGGCTCGAACTCGCCGACCCGCAGGGCACACCGGTCGCCACCGTCGAATCCCTCGTGGTGCGCCCCGTCACCGCGGCGAAGGTCAACGCCGCCGCTGCCGCCGGGGGCGGCGAACGCGAAGCCATGTTCCACCTGGTCTCCCAGCAACTGCCGCTCGGCGCCGCGGCCACCGCGTCCACGGACCACTGGGCTGTCCTCGGCAGCGACCCCCACGGCACCCTCACCGCCGGAGCCGGCACCTCGTTCACCACCTACCCGGACCTCGCCGCGCTCGGCGCGGCCGTCGCGGACGGCGCCCCGGTTCCCGACGTGGTCCTGCTGCCCGTCCCGACCGCCGAGGGGGCCGGGCTGCGGGCTGCGGGGGGTGCCGGTCTCCCGGCTGCCGCCGGCGCCGACCTCCCGACAGCCGAGGACACCGGCCTTCCGTTCGCCGACGGTGCCGACCTCCCGGCCGCCGTCCGTGCCGTGACGGGATACGTCCTGGACACGGTGCAGACCTGGCTCGCCGACGCACGGTACGCGTCCGCCCGCCTCCTCGTGGTGACCCGCAACGCCGTCACCGTCACGGACGCCGACGCCGACGCCGAAGCTGTGGACCTCGCCCAGGCACCGGTGTGGGGGCTGCTGCGCGCGGCCCAGGAGGAGTACCCGGGCAGGTTCGTCCTCGTCGACTCCGACGGATCGACGACGGCCCGCGACTCCCTGCCCGCCGTGGTCGCCTCCGGTGAACCCGAAGCCGTACTCCGCGGCGCCGAAGTACGCGTACTCCGTCTCGCCCGTATGGCCGCCGCGGCACCCACACAGCCCCTGCCCTGGGATCCGACCGGGACCGTGCTGATCACCGGCGGCACCAGCGGGCTCGGTGCCGTCGTCGCCCGCCACCTCGTCGAACAGCACGGCGTACGCCACCTCCTGCTGGTCGGCCGAAGAGGTCAGGACGCCCCCGGCGCCACCGCGCTCCGGGACGAACTGCACGCGCTCGGCGCCCACATCACCCTCGCCGCCTGCGACGTGGCCGACCGGGCAGCCGTGGAGGAACTGCTCGGCAAGGTGCCCGCCGGACACCCCCTGACGGCCGTCGTCCACGCGGCAGCCACCATGGACAACGCCCTGGTGGGCTCCCTCACCCCCGCGCAGTTCGACACCGTGCTGCGCTCCAAGGCGGACGCGGCGTGGCACCTGCACCGAGCCACCCGTGACCTGGACCTGAAGGCGTTCATCCTCTTCTCCTCCTGCGCCGGCCTCGTGGTCGGGGTCGGACAGGGCAACTACGCGGCGGCCAACCGGTTCCTCGACGCGCTCGCCGCCCACCGCCGCGCAGCCGGACTGCCCGCCACGTCCCTGGCGTTCGGACTGTGGGAGACCCGGACCGGCCTCGGTGGCGGCGTCACCCACGCCGACCTGCGACGGATGCGTACCCTGGGCATGCCGGCCCTGCCCACCGCCGACGGACTCGCCCTCTTCGACGAGGCACTCACCCTCGACGAAACGGTCCTCGTTCCGATCCGGGTGGAGCCGACCGAGCACACCACGGCCGAACCACCGCTGCTCCTCAAGGACATTCTCGGCGCCCCGGCCCGGCCGGCTCCGCGCAAGGAGGTGCGCGCACCCGCCGTCACCGCGAAAGCCGCCCCCGCCACCGAACTGCCCCTGGAACAAAGGCTGTCCGGAATGAAGGCGGCGGAACGCAAGCGCACCGTCCTCGATGTCGTCCGCGCCGAGGTCGCCGGAGTCAGCCACGGCGTCGCGGCCACGATCGATGTGTCCAAGGGCTTCACCGAGCTGGGCCTCGACTCGCTCGCCGCGATCGACCTCCGCAACCGCCTGCAGAAGGCCACCGGACTGCGGCTGCCGGCCACGCTCATGTTCGACTACCCCAGCCCGCAGGTACTGGCGGACTTCCTCCTCGACGAACTGCCGCCCGGCATCGACGAGACCACCCCGGACACGACCGGCGCCGCACCGAGCAGCCCCGGGACACCGCAGGAGCCGGACGACACGGAGATCCGGCAGACACTGGCAGCCATTCCCGTCGCCGCGCTCCGCGAGGCCGGGCTGTTGGACGCGCTGCTGAAGCTCGCCGGCCCCACCGGGACGGCACACCCCACCGACTCCGGGACACCGGCGGCTCAGGGCGAGGCGGCCCGGACCGGCGAAGCGATCAGGACCATGGATGTCGACGACCTGGTGCGCGCCGCACTCGCGTCCGCCGACCCGAACCGGAACCGTAGCGAGGGCTGAGGACATCATGGAAGCATCAGTTGAGCAGTTGGTCGCCGCACTTCGCGCGTCCATGCTGGAGAACGAACGGCTCCGCTCCCGCAACGACCAGCTCACCAGCGACGCCACCGAGCCGATCGCGGTGGTGGGGATGGCGTGCCGTTATCCGGGTGGGGTGGGTTCTCCGGATGATCTGTGGGATCTGTTGGTGGAGGGCCGGGACGGTGTGTCGGCTTTTCCGGTGGATCGTGGGTGGGATGTGGAGGGTCTGTACGATCCGGAGCCGGGGAAGCCGAATCGTACGGTGACGCGTGAGGGTGGTTTTCTGTACGGGGCGGCGGATTTTGATGCCGGGGTGTTCGGTATCTCTCCGCGTGAGGCGTTGGGGATGGATCCGCAGCAGCGGTTGTTGCTGGAGACGTCGTGGGAGGCTGTGGAGAGTGCGGGGATCGATCCGCTGTCGCTGAAGGGCAGCCGCACCGGCGTCTTCGCCGGCGTCATGTACCACGACTACGGCCCCGGAACCAGCGACGGCAGCCTGGTGACCGGCCGGGTCGCCTTCACCCTGGGCCTGGAAGGGCCCGCCATCACCGTGGACACGGCGTGCTCGTCGTCGCTGGTCGCCCTGCACCTCGCCGGCGAGGCGCTGCGCCGCGGCGACTGCTCGATGGCGCTGGTCGGCGGTGTGACGGTGATGACCACGCCGGACATGTTCCTGTACTTCAGCCACCAGCGCGGTATGGCGAAGGACGGGCGGTGCAAGTCCTTCGCGGCCGACGCGGACGGCACCGGCTGCTCGGAAGGCGTCGGCGTCCTCATGGTGGAACGTCTCGCGGATGCCCGGAGGAACGGGCACCCGGTCCTGGCCGTGATCCGGGGCAGCGCCATCAACCAGGACGGCGCGTCGAGCGGCCTGACCACTCCGAACGGTCCGTCGCAGCAGCGGGTGATCCGGGCGGCGTTGGAGAACGCCGGTCTGTCGACCGCTGACGTGGACGCGGTGGAGGCGCATGGGACGGGGACGCGGTTGGGTGATCCGATCGAGGCGCAGGCGTTGCTGGCGACGTACGGTCAGGGGCGGCCGGAGGGTGATCCTTTGTGGTTGGGGTCGTTGAAGTCGAATCTGGCTCATACGCAGGCGGCTGCGGGTGTGGGCGGGGTGATCAAGGCGATTCAGTCGATCCGTCACGGTGTGCTGCCGAAGTCCCTTCATGCGGAGGCGCGTTCGCCTCATGTGGACTGGTCTGTGGGTGCGGTGGAGTTGTTGACTGAGGCGCGGGTGTGGCCGGTGCGGGAGCGTCCGCGTCGGGTGGGTGTGTCGTCGTTCGGGCTGAGTGGGACGAATGCGCATGTGATTGTGGAGCAGGCTCCGGTGGTGGAGGAGCCGGAGGCTTCGATCGAGGCGGGGCTGCCGGTGGTGCCGGTGGTGGTGCCGGTGGTGGTGTCGGGTCGTGGTGAGGGGGCGTTGCGGGGGCAGGCTGCGCGGTTGTTGGAGCGTGTGGCGGCGGGTTCGGGGTTGTCGTTGGTGGATGTGGGGTTTTCGTCGGTGGTGTCGCGTGCGGTGCTGGAACATCGTGCGGTGGTTGTGGCGGAGGATCGTGAGGAGTTGGTGCGGGGGCTGGAGGGGCTGGTTGCGGGTGAGGAGCCTTCGTGTGTGGTGAGTGGTGTGGCGGGTCCGGTGGGTGGTACGGCGTTTGTGTTTACGGGTCAGGGTGCGCAGCGGTTGGGTATGGGGCGTGGGTTGTATGAGGCTTTTCCGGTGTTTGCGGAGGC
>NZ_JBHVRW010000038.1:0-50806 GCF_042885475.1 Streptomyces sp. NPDC058051 | reverse complement strand
AGGGGCAGATCTTCGTGAAGGGCGAGGTCATCAAGACGGTGCCCGAGTCGCAGATCGTCGAGACGCTGATCGAGGAAGCCATGAAGATCGCCGAGCAGATGGAGAAGGACGGCATCGGCTCGGGCGAGCCCCAGGTCTCCATCAGCTGAACCACCACCCGCACCACCCGCGCCCCGCCGGACGGACACCGCCCGCCGGGGCGCGGTCGTGAGCGACCTCACGATGTCCCGCCGAGGCCGATCCCGGGCAGGGGCGGCGCCACTCAGGCTCTTTGGGTACAGTGCGGAAATCAGTAGACCGCATGGTGAGGCCCCCTCGTGTTGACGCACACCACCACCCGGGTCCTCGAACCCAGCGACCTCGGCGCCGCTCTCGCCATCCTGGAGAGCGACCCCGTCGCCAACGCCTTCGTGACGGCCCGGGTCCGGATCGCGGGTCTCGATCCCTGGCGCCTGGGCGGCGAGATGTGGGGCTGGTACGCCGACGGACGGCTGCGCTCACTGTGTTACTCGGGCGCCAATCTCGTACCGATCTGCGCCACCCCCGAGGCCGTCAGGGCCTTCGCCGAACGGGCCCGCCGGGCCGGCCGCCGCTGCTCCTCGATCGTCGGCCCCGCGGAACCCACCGCCCGGTTGTGGCAGCTCCTGGAACCGGGCTGGGGCCCGGCCCGCGAGGTCCGGCCCCATCAGCCGCTCATGGTCACCGAGAGGCCGTCCGCCGACATCACCCCCGACCCCCTGGTCCGCCGGATCCGCAAGGACGAGATGGACGTCGTGATGCCGGCCTGCGTCGCGATGTTCACCGAGGAGGTCGGCATCTCCCCGCTCGCCGGCGACGGCGGACTCCTGTACCAGGCACGCGTCGCCGAACTCGTCGGCTCCGGACGTTCCTTCGCCCGGATCGAGGACGGCCGGGTCGTCTTCAAGGCGGAGATCGGCGCCGCCACCCCGCAGGCCTGCCAGATCCAGGGCGTCTGGGTCGCCCCCGAGCACCGCGGCCGAGGACTCTCCGAAACCGGCATGGCGGCGGTCCTGCGCTACGCACTCGCCGATGTCGCCCCCGTCGTCAGCCTGTACGTGAACGACTACAACACCCCTGCGCGCAGGGCCTACGCCAGGGTCGGCTTCCGCGAGACCGGCGCGTTCATGAGCGTGCTGTTCTGACCGCCGGCCGGCCGGCGGCACCGACCCGTACCACCCACCCCACCCGGGCCAGTAGGGTCGGCCCATGGCAGCAGATTCCGGGGACGGCCCGCACACACCCAGCGTCCGGATCGGACCGGTCGATCTCTCCGCACGCGTGGACGAGGCCCTTGCCGTGCAGGCCGTCGCCTTCGGCCTGAGCCCGGAAGAGATCGAGGTGAGGCGTCACATCGTGCTCAGACACCTCGACCACCCCAGTGCCCGTGCGCTGGGCGCCACCACCCCGGGAGGCCGGCTGGTCGGCTTCGTCTACGGCATGCCGAACGACCGCGCGCAGTGGTGGTCCACCGTCGTCGAGCCCTACCTCCGCGCCACCGGCTCCGCGCACTGGCTCGACGACTCGTTCGTCATCACCGAGCTCCACGTCCTGCCGACGTTCCAGAACCGAGGCATCGGCCGCACCCTGATCACCACCGTCACCGACGCCGTCGACGAGCCGCGGTCCATCCTCTCCGCGATCGACACGGACAGCCCGGCACGCGGTCTGTACCGCAGCCTCGGCTATCAGGACCTGGCCCGGCAGGTGATCTTTCCCAGCGCACCCAAGCCGTACGCCGTGATGGGAGCCCCGCTTCCGCTGCGCCGCCCGGGCTGAGGTCCTCTGCCGGAACCGGGCCGGGCCGGGACCGCGCGCCCCGGCACCCCTGCCCCGCCGCGCCGGCGGCGGTCGTCGGCGCTCCGCGCGGGCCTCTTGCCCCGCCCCTGCTCCGCGCCGCGAAGCCGGGCACCGGAACCCGCCCACCGGCCCGGCCCGAGCCGGACGGAAGACCCCGGGCACAGAACAACGGATTTCCGCCCACCCCTACCACCCGGCTAACCTCCTGCACATCACCCTTCCGAGCAGGAGTTCATCATGGTCCAGGTCCAGCGCATGTCCCGATTGATGATCAAGACACTGCGTGACGACCCGGCGGACGCCGAGACGCTCAACCACAAGCTGCTCGTCCGGGCCGGATACGTACGTCGCACGGCGGCCGGCATCTGGACCTGGCTGCCGCTCGGCAAGAAGGTCCTGGAGAACATCACCCGCGTCGTGCGGGAGGAGATGGACGCCATCGGCGGCCAGGAAGTACTGCTGCCGGCCCTGCTCCCCAAGGAGTCGTACGCGGCCAGCGGGCGCTACGACGAGTACGGCGATCTGCTCTTCAAGCTCAAGGACCGCAAGGGTGCCGAATACCTCCTCGGCCCCACCCACGAAGAGATCTTCACCCAGGTCGTCAAGGATCAGATCACGTCCTACAAGGACCTGCCCGTGATCCTGTACCAGATCCAGACCAAGTACCGGGACGAGGCCCGCCCCCGCGCCGGTGTGCTGCGCGGACGCGAGTTCCAGATGAAGGACTCGTACTCCTTCGACACCACGGACGAGGGACTGGCCGAGGCGTACGCGCTGCACCGCGCCGCCTACATCCGGATCTTCGAGCGGCTCGGCCTCGACTACCGCATCGTCTTCGCGGTCTCCGGCGCCATGGGCGGCTCCGCGTCCGAGGAGTTCCTGGCCCCCGCCGCGGCCGGTGAGGACACCTTCGCCGACTGCCCCCACTGCGACTACGCCGCCAACACCGAGGCCGTGACCTACCGGGCCGCCCCCGCGGACGGCTCGGCGCACGGCCCCGTCGAGGAGCTGGACACCCCCGACACCCCGACCATCGAGACGCTCGCCGCGCACCTGGGCGTCCCGGCCTCCGCGACCCTGAAGAACCTGCTGGTCAAGATCGACGGCGAGATCGTCGCCGTGGGCGTGCCCGGCGACCGCGAGGTCGACCTCGGCAAGCTCGGCGAGCACCTGGCCCCCGCCGTCGTCGAACTGGTCACCGCGGAGGACTTCGAGGGCCGCGCCGATCTGGTACGCGGCTACGTGGGCCCGCAGGGCCTGGAGAAGGTCCGCTACATCGCCGACCCGCGCGTTGCCCCCGGCACCGCCTGGATCACCGGCGCGAACAAGCCCGGTACCCACGCGAAGAACGTCGTCGCCGGCCGTGACTTCGAGGTCGACGACTACCTCGACGTCGCCGTCGTCGAGGACGGCGACCCCTGCCCCGCCTGCGGCACCGGCCTCAAGCTGGACCGCGCCATCGAGATCGGCCACATCTTCCAGCTGGGCCGCAAGTACGCGGACACCTTCCAGCTCGATGTGCTCGGCCAGAACGGCAAGCCGGTCCGGGTCACCATGGGCTCCTACGGCATCGGCGTCTCCCGCGCCGTCGCCGCGCTCGCCGAGCAGACCGCCGACGAGCACGGGCTGTGCTGGCCCGCCGAGATCGCCCCGGCCGACGTCCACGTCGTCGCGGCGGGCAAGGCGCTCCAGACGGAGCTGGCCCTCGACGTCGCCGAGAAGCTCGCCGCCGTCGGCGTGCGGGTCATGGTCGACGACCGCGCGGGCGTCTCGCCCGGTGTGAAGTTCACCGACGCCGAGCTGATCGGCGTTCCGAAGATCCTGGTGGCGGGCCGCCGCTCGGCCGAAGGCGTCCTGGAACTCAAGGACCGCCGTACGGGCGAGCGCGAGGAGCTCACCGTCGACGAGGCGATCGCCCGCCTGACCGTTCAGGGCTGACACCCACCGCACAGCTGTGGGCCCCGCACCGCGCGGGGCCCACAGT
Source organism: Streptomyces sp. NPDC058051 (assembly GCF_042885475.1). Classification (NCBI taxonomy): domain Bacteria; kingdom Bacillati; phylum Actinomycetota; class Actinomycetes; order Kitasatosporales; family Streptomycetaceae; genus Streptomyces; species Streptomyces sp. NPDC058051. The sequence goes on along the minus strand of NZ_JBHVRW010000038.1, from coordinate 47,004 downwards.
CGCGCGATTTCTCACAGCCAGCTCGCGAACTCCAGCGTCAGCTCGCCCTCCTGGCGGCGGCCGACCGCCAGCGCCCGGGTGCCCGACTCCACCGCGCGGAACAGCGTCCAGCCGTGCAGCCGCTCCCGGTCCACATCCAGCGAATCCGCGAGCTTCTTGATCCGTCGGCGGGCCGTCACCGGACCGCCGGAGGAGGCGATCAGGTCCTCGACGCGGTCCCGCACCAGGCGCGCCAGGTCGTAGGCCCGCTCTCCGACCAGCGGCTCCGGTCCCACCGTCAGCCAGGGCACGCGCTCACCGGCGAGCACCTTGCTCTGGCGGAAGTTGCCGTGCAGCAGCAGGAGTTCGGGGGAGTGGGCGACAAGCTCCTCGCGCGCCGCGAGCGCCGAGGACACCAGCGGCTCCAGGCCCGGGTCGGCCGCCGCGCTCGCGCGCATCGGCTCCGTACGGCGCCCGGTCCGCTCGGCGACCGTCTCGAACCCGTGGCCGGCCGGCGGTTCGACCCAGAGGCGGCGCACCGTCCCCGCGGCCTCCAGCAGCGCCTTCGCCTCCGGCAGCGAGCGCAGCGACACCTCGGGGTGCAGCCGTTCCAGCAGCAGCGCGCCCGGGCCGTCGCCGAGGAGCCGTACCGCACCCCAGCCGTTCCAGTGCGCCAGCGCCGCCCGCTCCCGTTCCGGCATGGCCGCGGACGGAGCGATCTTCAGCGCGGCCGGGGTACCGTCCGCGCACGTCACCAGCAGGACCAGACTGCTGCGGCCCCCAGGGGCGGCAACCCGTTCCACGGTCACCGTCCGCCCGGTCGAGGACAGTGCTTCCTCGGTCAGTGCGGGCAGCCGCGCCAGCCAGTCGGCGGCGGCGTCCCCGGACGACTCGCCGAGCGCTCGCACCAGACGCTGCGGCGGTTCGAAACCCATACGTGCTGTGTTCCCTTTCAGAGCTCGTTCAGTGCGTCGCGCCGGTCCCGTTCCCCCTGCCGGTCCCGTGGATCGCGCCGGATCCGGCCTTCGCCCCGGACCTCGCCGCCGTGCCGGTAGCGTCGGCGGCCCGCTCGGCGAGCCCGGGAAAGGCTACGCCGCTGCCCCGCCAGCGGGCCGCGCGCACCGCGGCCTCGCGCAGCGCATCCGCGGCCTCCCGCCTGAGCGGACCTGCGGCGGCCCGTACGAGATCGGAGTACACGTCCGCGACCCGGTCCTCCAGCAGGGCGGCCAGCCGCACCGCCGCGGCAGGGTCCGGCACCGCGAACGGCAGAGCGTACGCGGCCTGAGCGGCCACCGGTTCACCGCCCAGGTCACGCACCGTCCGTGCCAGCGCGTCGCGCCGGGCCCGGTGCGCGTGGTAGGCGGCCGTGGCGTCGGCCCGGCGGTCGTCGGCGACCCGGCCGCCGACCACTCCGTATCCGTAGACCGCCGCGTGCTCGGCGGCGAGGGCCGCCTGCGCCGCCTTCCGTGTCCCGGCACTCATGACGAGGTCTCCTTGGCCAGTTCGGTCAGCAGATAGGCCTGGGCCGCACCCGCCGCCGCGATCGACGCCAGCAGCCGGGCCAGCTCCGGCGGGGCCTTCAGCAGCGCCGCCGTGTGGGCGTCCGTGGTGCGGCGCGCCACCTCGGCCAGTTCCTTGACGGCGCCCGCGGCGTCGGTCGCACGTGTCCGTGAGAACACGAGGGTCCTGCGGTCGTCGGGTGCCAGTGCCTCGACGTGGGCCCGTACGGCGTCCCGCAGTGGCGAGAGCCCGGCGGCGGTCGCGGGGTACGTCCTGACCACGTGTTCGTATCGGGCGAGCAGATCCCTGCTGGTACGGGCGGCACTTGCCCGGAGCGTCCGCTCCGTCCGCGCGGCCGACGCCTGCTCGGCCGCTGTCGCAGTGCCGGTACGGGCGGAGTCCTCGCCCCCTCCGGAACCGTCACCGCAGCCGGCCAGCACCGCCCCGATGGCGAGCGCCCCCGTCGCGGTGAACGCACTTCTGCGCGTCGTCCCCGTGCGCCGCACTTGTTCTCCTTCGGGCTTGGACCTGTCTTGACTGGATCTGTCCTGAAGTGATCACCGCAGGCGAGCGTACCCGCGCCTGCGGGGCAGGCGGACGGCAACACCCCTCGGGACCGGATACCCTTTGACCTGACACGCGAGATCCCCATAACAGCACACGCGGCCGAGGAGTCACCCGGATGAGCACCACCCAGAGCGAGAGGCTGCGCGGACTGCTCGAACCGCTCGTCAGCGCCGAGCAGCTGGATCTCGAAGAGATCGAGGTGTCCCGGGCGGGCCGCCGCCGGGTGTTGCGGATCATCGTCGACTCCGACGAGGGCGTGGAGCTGGACGCCTGCGCCGAGCTGAGCCGCGCGATCTCGCAGAAGCTCGACGAGACCGACGCGATGGGCGAGGACGAGTACGTCCTCGAAGTCAGTTCCCCCGGTGCCGACCGTCCGCTGACGGAGCACCGCCACTACGTACGTGCCACGGGCCGCCTGGCCAAGCTGCACCTGCGCGAGGGCGGCGAGCTGGTGGCGCGCATCCTCGCCGTGGACGAAGAGGGTCTCGACCTCGAAGTGCCGGGCGTCAAGGGCCGCAGGCCCACGTCCCGCCGGGTCGCCTTCGACGAGATCGCCAAGGCGCGCGTGGAGATCGAATTCAGCCGCAAGGACAAGAAGGAAGAGGAGGCGTAGCCGTGGACATCGATGTGAAGCTCTTGAAGGGCTTGGCACAGGACAAGGAGATCCCCTTCGACGTGCTCGTCGAGGCGATCGAGTCGGCCCTCCTCATCGCCTACCACCGCACGGACGGAAGCCACCGCCGCGCGCGCGTGCAGCTCGACGAGCGCGGCCATGTGACGGTGTGGGCGAAGGAGGACCCGGCCGACCTCGAACCCGGGCAGGAGCCCAAGGAGTTCGACGACACCCCGTCCGGTTTCGGCCGGATCGCCGCGACCACCGCCAAGCAGGTCATCCTCCAGCGACTGCGCGACGCGGAGGACGACAGGACGTTCGGTGAGTACGCGGGCCACGAGGGCGATGTCGTCACCGGCGTCGTCCAGCAGGGCAAGGACCCGAAGAACGTCCTGGTCGACATCGGCAAGCTGGAAGCGATCCTGCCGGTGCAGGAGCAGGTGCCGGGCGAGGAGTACACCCACGGCCTGCGTCTGCGTACGTATGTCGTGCGGGTCGCCAAGGGCGTGCGCGGTCCGTCCGTGACGCTCTCACGGACCCACCCCAACCTGGTGAAGAAGCTCTTCGCGCTGGAGGTCCCGGAGATCGCGGACGGTTCCGTCGAGATCTGCGCGATCGCCCGCGAGGCCGGTCACCGCACCAAGATCGCGGTCCGTTCGACCCGCTCCGGGCTGAACGCCAAGGGCGCCTGCATCGGCCCGATGGGCGGCCGGGTGCGCAATGTCATGGCCGAGCTGCACGGCGAGAAGATCGACATCGTCGACTGGTCGGACGACCCGGCCGAGATGGTCGCCAACGCCCTGTCGCCCGCGCGGGTGAGCGAGGTCGAGGTCGTCGACCTCGGCGCACGGTCCGCCCGGGTCACCGTTCCGGACTACCAGCTGTCGCTCGCGATCGGCAAGGAGGGGCAGAACGCCCGCCTCGCCGCCCGCCTCACCGGCTGGCGCATCGACATCCGTCCGGACACCGAGACCGACGCGGAGCGCGATGCCGCCGACCGCGAGCGGGCCGAGCGTGCCCGCGAGCGATCCCAGCGCGGCTGACCGGACGACCCCCAGTGCGGCCGATCCGGTCCCGTCCCGGGCGCTGCCCGGGGAACGGACCCGGACTCGGCCGCGCGGGCAGCAGGGAATACATCGCAGCGGCAGGCCGCTGAAAAATGACGACGTCCGTTCGATTTTTGCCCCAAAGGGGTGAGGTCGGTGCGGGGAGGTAGACTTAGACGTGTCTGGCCGGACGCACGCCCGCGCTTGCCCTGAGCGAACCTGTGTGGGATGCCGGGAGCGGGCGGCCAAGAACGAGCTGCTGCGCATCGTCGCGGAAGGGGACGCCTGCGTCCCTGATCCTCGGGGTACGCTGCCCGGCCGGGGTGCGTACGTACACCCCGTCTCTGTCTGTCTGGACCTGGCGGTTCGCCGCCGGGCATTCCCCCGGGCCTTCAAGGCCAAGGGGCCGTTCGACTCCGCAGCTGTGCAGCGGTTCGTCGAGCGGGTGACACCGTAAGAAGTGAACGGCACGGAATCCCGTGCGGTCAGGTACCTCGCGAGTCGGAAGTAGGTCGAGATTGCGATGAGCACTCGATGAGTACGCGATGAGTACGCCCATGAAGTAGCGACGGTCCGGCGGTAACCCGGACCTAAAAGGAGCGAAGTGGCTAAGGTCCGGGTATACGAACTCGCCAAGGAGTTCGGCGTCGAGAGCAAGGTCGTCATGGCCAAGCTCCAAGAACTCGGTGAATTCGTCCGTTCGGCGTCCTCGACGATCGAGGCGCCGGTTGTACGCAAGTTGACTGACGCACTGCAGGGGCCCGGCGGCAACGCCGGCAAGTCCGCTGCGAAGCCTGGCGCGCCCCGCAAGGCGACGCCCGCCAAGCCCGCAGCGCCGTCCCCGGCCGCTGCGGCACGTCCCGCTGCCCCGAAGCCCGGCGCCCCGGCCCCCAAGCCGGCCCCCGCCGCACCGGTGAGCAGCTCCCCCGCGGCGCCTACCGAGCCGTCCCAGGGTCCGCGTCCGGGCCCGAAGCCCGCGCCGCGGCCCGCTCCGGTGACTCCGGTCCCCGCTGCCGAGTTCTCGGCTCCGGCTCCGGCTCAGCCGGCTGCCCCGCAGCAGGCCCCGCGTCCCGCGGGCGCCACCCCCGGCCCGCGTCCGAGCCGTCCGGCCCCGGCCGGTGGCCAGCGCGACGGAGGTCGGGACGGAGGCCGCGGCGGCGACCGTCCGGCTCGTCCCGCAGGCCAGGGCGCCCCGCGCCCCGGCGCACGTCCGGCGGGCCCCCGCCCGGGCAACAACCCCTTCACCTCCGGTGGCTCGACGGGCATGGCCCGTCCGCAGGCACCCCGTCCCGGCGGCGCCCCGCGTCCCGGCGGCGGCCAGGACCGTCAGGGCGCCCCGCGTCCGCAGGGCGGCCCCGGTGGCGCTCCGCGTCCCCAGGGACAGGGCGGTGCCCGTCCCACTCCGGGCGGCATGCCCCGTCCGCAGGCTCCCCGTCCGGGCGGTGCCCCGGGTGGTAACCGTCCGAACCCGGGCATGATGCCGCAGCGTCCCGCTGCCGGCCCGCGTCCCGGTGGTGGCCCCGGCGGCCGTGGTCCCGGCGGCGGCGGCGGTCGTCCCGGTGGCGGTGGCGGTGCCGGTCGTCCCGGTGGCGGCGGCTTCGCCGGCCGTCCGGCCGGTCCCGGCGGCGGTGGCGGCGGTTTCGCCGGCCGTCCCGGTGGCGGTGGCGGCGGTGGCGGTGCGGGTCGTCCCGGTGGCGGTGGCGGCGGCTTCGGCGGTCGTCCCGGCTTCGGTGGCCGTCCCGGCGGCCCCGGTGGCCGTGGTGGCACGCAGGGTGCGTTCGGCCGTCCCGGCGGTCCCGCGCGTCGTGGCCGCAAGTCGAAGCGGCAGAGGCGCCAGGAGTACGAGGCCATGCAGGCCCCGTCGGTGGGCGGCGTCATGCTGCCTCGCGGCAACGGACAGTCCGTCCGTCTGTCGCGCGGTGCCTCCCTCACCGACTTCGCGGAGAAGATCAACGCCAACCCGGCGTCGCTCGTCGCCGTGATGATGAACCTCGGCGAGATGGTCACGGCCACGCAGTCGGTCTCCGACGACACGCTGAAGCTGCTCGCGGACGAGATGAACTACGTCCTGGAGATCGTCAGCCCGGAGGAGGAGGACCGCGAGCTGCTCGAGTCCTTCGACATCGAGTTCGGCGAGGACGAGGGCGGCGAAGAGGCGCTCATCCCGCGTCCGCCGGTCGTGACCGTCATGGGTCACGTCGACCACGGCAAGACCCGACTGCTGGACGCGATCCGCAAGACGAACGTCGTCGCGGGCGAGGCCGGCGGCATCACGCAGCACATCGGTGCGTACCAGGTCTCCTCCGAGGTCAACGGCGAGGACCGCAGGATCACCTTCATCGACACCCCGGGTCACGAGGCGTTCACCGCCATGCGTGCCCGTGGTGCGAAGTCCACCGACATCGCGATCCTCGTGGTGGCGGCGAACGACGGTGTGATGCCCCAGACGATCGAGGCGCTGAACCACGCCAAGGCGGCCGACGTGCCGATCGTGGTCGCGGTCAACAAGATCGACGTCGAGGGTGCGGACCCGACCAAGGTGCGCGGTCAGCTCACCGAGTTCGGTCTGGTGGCCGAGGAGTACGGCGGCGACACGATGTTCGTCGACATCTCCGCCAAGCAGGGCCTCAACATCGAGGCTCTTCTGGAGGCCGTCGTCCTCACCGCCGACGCCTCGCTCGACCTGCGGGCCAACCCCGAGCAGGACGCGCAGGGCATCGCGATCGAGTCCCACCTCGACCGCGGCCGCGGTGCCGTCGCGACCGTCCTGGTCCAGCGAGGCACCCTGCGGGTCGGCGACACCATGGTGGTCGGCGACGCGTACGGCCGTGTCCGCGCGATGCTCGACGACAAGGGCGAGAACGTCGAGGAAGCGGGTCCGTCGACCCCCGTCCTCGTCCTCGGTCTCACCAACGTCCCGGGTGCCGGTGACAACTTCCTGGTGGTCGACGAGGACCGTACGGCCCGTCAGATCGCCGAGAAGCGTGCCGCTCGTGAGCGCAACGCCAACTTCGCCCGCAAGGGTGTCCGGTTCTCCCTGGAGAACCTGGACGAGGCGCTCAAGGCCGGTCTGGTCCAGGAACTCAACCTCATCATCAAGGGCGACGCGTCCGGTTCGGTGGAGGCTCTTGAGTCCTCGCTGCTCCAGCTCGACGTCGGCGACGAGGTCGACATCCGGGTCCTGCACCGCGGTGTGGGTGCGGTCACCGAGTCGGACATCGACCTGGCGACCGGCTCCGACGCCATCGTGATCGGCTTCAACGTGCGCGCCGCAGGGCGTGCGCAGCAGATGGCCGAGCGCGAAGGCGTGGACGTCCGGTACTACTCGGTCATCTACCAGGCGATCGAGGAGATCGAGGCGGCCCTCAAGGGCATGCTCAAGCCGGAGTACGAAGAGGTCGAGCTCGGTACGGCGGAGATCCGCGAGATCTTCCGCTCGTCCAAGCTGGGCAACATCGCCGGTGTGCTGGTCCGGTCCGGCGAGGTCAAGCGCAACACCAAGGCGCGCCTGCTGCGCGATGGCAAGGTCATCGCGGAGAACCTCAACATCTCCGGTCTGCGCCGCTTCAAGGACGATGTCACCGAGATCCGCGAAGGCTTCGAGGGCGGTATCAACCTCGGAAACTTCAACGACATCAAGATCGACGACGTCATCGCGACGTACGAGATGCGCGAGAAGCCGCGAGGCTGATCCGTACCTCAGCAGTCGGGGCCGGTCGACGGGTCGAATATCCGTCGATCGGCCCCGGCCGTTCCGTGTACGGTTCTTGTGTCCCTGCCAAAAGCGCAGGGCGCGAACCCGAACCGGCGGGACATCCGGACACACATGTATGTGGGGACACTGTCCTTCGACCTGCTTCTCGGCGACGTACGGTCGTTGAAGGAGAAGCGCTCCGTCGTCCGCCCCATCGTCGCCGAACTCCAGCGCAAGTACGCGGTGAGCGTGGCGGAGGTGGGCGGTCAGGATCTCCATCGCAGGGCCGAGATCGGCCTCGCCGTGGTCTCCGGGGACACCGGACACCTCACAGACGTACTCGACCGGTGCGAGCGGCTGATCGCCGGCCGGCCCGAGGTGGAGCTGTTGTCCGTACGACGACGGCTGCACAGCGACGAAGACGATTGAGCAAGGCAAAGAAGGAGACGGACCAGTGGCCGACAACGCGCGGGCGAAGAAGCTGGCGGACCTCATCCAGGAGGTGGTCGCCGAGAAACTGCAGCGCGGAATCAAGGACCCGCGTCTGGGTACGCACGTGACCATCACGGACACCCGGGTCACCGGTGACCTGCGGGAGGCCACGGTCTTCTACACGGTCTACGGCGACGAGGAGGAGCGCGCGAGCGCGGCGGCCGGCCTGGAGAGCGCCAAGGGCATCCTGCGTTCGGCGGTCGGAGCGGCGGCGGGGACGAAGTTCACCCCCACCCTGGCCTTCGTGGCCGACGCCCTTCCGGAGAACGCCAAGGCGATCGAGGACCTTCTCGACCGGGCGCGGGCCTCGGACGCGCGGGTGCGCGAGGCGTCCTCGGGCGCCACGTACGCCGGTGGCGCGGACCCGTACCGCAAGGCGGATGACGAGAACGACGAGGACACCGCCTCCGAATGACATCGCAGAACTCGACACGCGGTCAGCGGCGCGGAAGCGCGGCGGCCTCGGACAAGGGGGGCGGCGCGGGGCCGGAGAGCGGTCTTGTCATCGTCGACAAGCCGTCCGGCTTCACCTCGCACGACGTCGTCGCCAAGATGCGCGGCATCGCCCGGACCCGCCGCGTCGGCCATGCCGGCACGCTGGATCCGATGGCGACGGGCGTCCTCGTGCTCGGTGTCGAGAAGGCCACCAAGCTGCTCGGCCATCTCGCACTGACCGAGAAGGAGTATCTCGGCACGATCAGGCTCGGCCAGAACACGATCACGGACGACGCGGAGGGTGAGATCACCTCCTCCACCGACGCGTCCGGTGTGACCCGTGAGGGCATCGACGCCGGGGTCGCGGCCCTGACCGGACCGATCATGCAGGTGCCGTCGAAGGTCAGCGCCATCAAGATCGACGGCAAGCGGTCCTACGCGCGGGTGCGCGGCGGCGAGGAGTTCGAGATCCCGGCCCGGCCGGTCACGATCTCGTCCTTCCGCGTCTACGACGTCCGCGAGGCGGTCGCCGAGGACGGGACGCCGGTCGTCGACCTGGTCGTCTCCGTCGTCTGCTCCTCGGGGACGTACATCCGCGCGATCGCCCGCGACCTCGGTGCCGGGCTCGGCGTCGGGGGGCATCTGACCGCGCTGCGGCGCACCAGGGTCGGGCCGTACGGTCTCGACGTGGCGCGGACGCTCGACCAGCACCAGCAGGAGCTGACCGTCATGCCGGTGGCCGAGGCCGCGGCGTCGGCCTTCCCCCGCTGGGACGTGGACGAGAAGCGCGCCAGGCTGCTGCTGAACGGGGTACGGCTGGACATGCCGGCCCTGCCGCCCGGGCCGGTCGGGGTCTTCGGACCCGACGGGCGGTTCCTGGCCCTGGTCGAGGAGCAGAAGGGCCGGGCCAAGAGCCTCGCCGTCTTCGCCTGACCGGGTGTCCCGCTACCTCGTCACCTCGTCGTGGAGCGGGCGGAGCCCCCTTCGCCCGCTCCACGGTCCCCCTCCGGGTTCTGTCCATCGGACGTCATGAATTCACCCCAATGAGCAGGCGCTTGGAGTGAACCAGGGGTGCATTCGGGGGCGCGTTTACTCCGAGTGGTGTTCGTGCCGATCACTGCGGACCTAACGTCGGATCATGGGAAGCGGGCACCGGGCAGCGCTGGTACGTATCTGCGATCCGGCCGGTCGGCCACGGGGAACCGGGTTCGTCGCCGACGACCAGGGCACTGTGGTGACCAGCCACGAAGCGGTCGGCGGACTCACCCGGCTCGTCCTGCACGGCACGGACGGCCGCAGATGCTCCGTCGAGGCCGCCGATGTCATCGAGCTGCCCGAACTGGACCTCGCCCTGCTCTGTACGGGAGGGCTCCGCGCGCTCGATGTGGAGCCGGCGCCGATCACGTCGCGGTGCATCGACGCCGGTACGTATGTGACGATCGCCGCCCACGGCTGGCGCGAGGCGCGGGTGCTCGGCGCCGCCCCGGTGACGTACACCGTGAACGGCCGCTCGCACCGGATCGGCGCGGCGATGGAACTGGCACTCGGCACCGACGGCGCGGACGCGCTGCGGACCGGCGGCGCGGCCACCGGCGGGCCCGTCCTCGATCCGGAGAGCGGCGCGGTCATCGCCGTGCTGGGTACCGCGTTGCGTGCGGGGCATCCCGCCGCCGGGTTCGCGGTGCCGCTCGGGAGCGTGGGCACCGGCGGTCCGCTGGAGGCGCTGCGGCGGCGCAACGGCACGAGCGTCCCCGGATACGGACGTGACCTGAATCTCGCGGGCGCCCTGCACCTCACCGCGACCTCGCTCGGCTCGGCGGGCGGGCCGGCCGACTGTCCGGACCCGGTCGAACGACCGGACGTCATCGCGGAGTTCGCCGCCTTCACGGAGCCCGGCCGCACCACCTCGGGACCGCACGCCTCCGCCGTGGTCCTCGGCCTCGTCGGAGCGCCGGGCACCGGCCGCACCACCGAACTGGCCGCACTCGCCGCCCGTCGCGCCCGCGGCTCCGTACCCGCCCCCACCCTCTGGCTGCGCGGCGCCGACCTGCTGGCCGACGACGGCTCCGTCGCCGACGCGATCGCCCGCACGCTCCGGCGGGCCGGACGGATCGTCACCGCCGCCGGTGCGAAGGGCGACATGGCGAGCGCCGTCCCGGAGCGGGTGGCCGGGCTGGCCGACGCGTCGGGGAGTCCGCTGCTCGTCCTGCTGGACGGACCGGAGGAAATGCCTCCGCTGCTCGCCCACGAGCTGGCCGACTGGACCGCGGGCACGGTCGACTGGCTGCGGCGGCACGGGGCGCGCCTCGTGGTCGCGTGCACGCCGGAGCACTGGGAGACGGCCGGTGCGCTCTGCCCGCCCGGCACTCTGCACCGCCCCGCCCGACCGGCCGGACGGCTGCCCTCCGCAGTCCCTCTCGGCGACCTCACCGCGAGCCAGGCCGCACAGGCCCGGGAACGGTACGCGATCGGTCCCGGCGCACTCGCCGCCGGCCACGACCGGCACCCGCTCACCCTGCGCCTTCTCGCGGAGGTACGCGAGGCATTGCCCGAGGACGTCGCCGGGCAGCCGGACGCGGAGGACGTCTTCGGCGCCCACCTGGACCTGATGTGCCTGCGCGTCGCGGTCCGCATCGCGGCCGTCGCGGGCCCGCTGCCCCGCGGCACCGCGGTCCGCCGGCTGGCAGCGCGGGTGGCGGGCCAGGTCCACGAGGCCGCCCGGCGCTGTCTGGGCCCGGGGCAGGGGGAGCTGGACCGGACGGCTTTCGAGGAGGTGTTCCCCTGGCGCACCGGCTGGGCGTCGGCGGTCCTCACCGAAGGGCTCCTCGTACCGGCGGGAGCGGGCTACCGCTTCGCCCACGAGGAACTGGCGGACTGGGTGCAGGGCGCCCACCTGGACCTGGACGCCGCGCTGCACGCTCTGGTCCACCGGTGGCCCGCGCAGGACGGGTCCGCGGTGGCGGCGCAGCCCCGGGTACCGCAGCCGAGGAGGCCGCGCGGCGGAAGCGGGCCGGTGCCGGAGGGCGGGGCGACGGACCCGGGACCGGGCCTCCGGAACGCGCCCGCACGGGAGGCCGGGGGCATGGCCGGGCCGCGCACCCTGCCCGTACCGCGCCATCGGATCGGCCCGGTGATCCAGGCCCTGCTGCTCCTCGGCCGCCGTCAGGGTCCTGCCGCGCTGGCGCACCGGCTGGCCGATCTGATCGAGGCCCTGGACCGGCTGCCCGCGGGGGAGAGGGCGGCGTTGGGTCCTGCCGGGACGGGGGAGGGGACGGTGCCGGGTCCTGGCGGGACGGGGGAGAGGGCGGCGCGGGGTCCTGCCGGGACGGGGGAGAGGGCGGCGCCGGGTCCTGCCGGGACGGGGGAGAGAGCGGCGCGGGGTCCTGCCGGGACGGGGGAGGGGACGGTGCCGGGTCCTGGCGGGACGGGCGCCGTAGTGGTCCGGGCCGTACCCGGACGCGAGCCGACGCACGACGCTCCCCGCCATGACGCCCGCTGGTGGGCGGTCCATCTGCTCACCGAGACACTGCTCCGAGTGCCCGACGCCCGGCCCCACCTCGGGGTGCTGCGGCTGCTCGCGAGCCGCGTCGTCCGGCGGGCCGCCGCGGGCGGGCCCGGGAGCACCGGGGGGCACGCCGAGTTCGGGCCGTGGTTCTGGCGGCGGCTGAAACTGCCCGAGGCGGACCGGATCGATCTGCTCCGGCGGCTCGTGCCCGCCGACGCCCCGCGCCATGGCGGTCCCCGTGCGGACGGCGACCGCGACCGCGCCCCGTACCCCGGCGGTGACGACAACGGCGAGCGGTTCCTGGACGCCGTCGCGCGGCGGCTCGTCGCACGGCCCAGGACCGTGCAGCCGCTGCTCTGCGACTGGTTCACCGACGAGCGCCCGCTCGCGGCCGAGGAGGGCGTCGCGATGCGGCCGACCGTGGCCGCCGCCGCTCAGGCGCTCCTCTACGCCCGCCGGGACCTGGCCGTCGACGATCTGACCGACGCACTCGTCCGGGCCGCCCACCCCCGAGCCGAGGAACTGCTCGCCGCGCTCGCCGAGGACGAGCCCTCCGCGCTCTGCCGGGCCGTGGACCGCTGGGCGCGTGACGAGGAGCGGCGGGGCCGCCGGACCGCCGCCGCCTCGTACGCCCTGGTCACCGCGGAGCACGTCACCCTCGACAGCGACCGCGAGTTGCTGCGTGGGGCCGCCCTCGCCCTGCTGGCCCACCCGTCCGACGCCTCCCTGCACGGGGCCGCGCTCACCCTCCTCGTGCAGGATCCGCAGACCAGGGACCGCTACCTGCCGCAGGCTCTGCGGGGCTTCGTCGCGGGGAAGCCGGAGCTGTCCGCCGCGGCGCTGGCCGTTGCCCTGCCCTCGCACACGGACCAGGTGCTCGGCGCGTACCGGGAGCGGGTCGTGCGGCCCGACACGGGAGCGGGAGAGGCGCTGTGCGCGCTCGCCGGGAGCGACGCCCCCGCGCTGGCGCTGCACGCCGCCGGGCTCGTGCGGGCGTACATCGACAGCCATCCGGACGACACCGTGCACGCCGCCGCGTACATCGACCGGAGGCTGGAGCACGGGCCCGCGGCCCGTGCCCTGCTGCTGCCCCTGGTGACCGGACTGCTACGGGACCGTCCCGTGCCGGCGGCGGTGCGCGGCGCGCTCGCGGGGGTGTTCGCCGCGCCCGGCAGCTCCGACTCGGGGCAGTTGAGGGGCGAGCTGCTGGAGGTCCTGCTGGACTTCGAGCAGGAAGCCCACCGCGATCCCGTCGTGCTCGACGCCCTGCTGCGGGCTGCCGCGACCGGCTCCGCCCGGCGCCCGCAGGCCCGTACCCGCGCCCTGGTCCACCGCACCGGGATGCTGCTGGTCCGTACCCCCGAGGGCGCCGTCCGCTTCGACCGCCAACTCGTCGGGCTCGCACGTGATGTGCCCGGATTCGCGGCGCTGGTGACCGGGTGGCTGGCCGACGCCCCGCAGGAGTGGGCGGTGCTCGTCGGCCCGAGCGCGCGGCGGACGGTGGAGGCGCTGGGAAGCGCGAAGACGATGCCGATGCAGGCCGCGGGGTGTGAGCATGGCAGTCTTAGACCTGCGTAGTAGTGCGTAGTACCAGCAATTTCACGTACACAGGTTCGGGCGAGGAGCGGTCACAGTGCAGCGCTGGCGTGGCTTGGAGGACATCCCCCAGGACTGGGGACGCAGCGTCGTCACCATCGGCTCCTACGACGGGGTGCACCGCGGACACCAGCTGATCATCGGGCGGGCCGTGGAGCGGGCACACGAGCTGGGCGTGCCGTCGGTCGTGGTGACCTTCGATCCGCATCCCAGCGAGGTCGTACGGCCCGGCAGCCATCCGCCGCTGCTCGCTCCGCACCACCGGCGGGCCGAGCTGATGGCGGAGCTGGGCGTGGACGCGGTGCTGATCCTGCCGTTCACCACCGAGTTCTCCAGGCTGGCGCCCGCCGACTTCATCGTGAAGGTGCTCGTCGACAAGCTGCACGCGCAACTGGTCATCGAGGGCCCGAACTTCCGCTTCGGCCACAAGGCCGCCGGGAACGTGCAGTTGCTCACCGAATGCGGCGAGACCTACGACTACGGTGTCGAGGTCGTCGACCTGTATGTGAGCGGTGAGGCCGGCGGCGGCGAGCCGTTCTCCTCCACCCTGACCCGGCGGCTGGTCGCCGAGGGGGACGTGGCGGGCGCCGCCGAGATCCTGGGCCGGCCGCACCGGGTGGAGGGCATCGTGGTCCGCGGCGCACGGCGCGGCCGTGAGCTCGGCTTTCCCACGGCCAATGTGGAGACGCTGCCGCACACCGCGATCCCGGCCGACGGCGTCTACGCGGGCTGGCTCGACGTGAACGGCGAGGCGATGCCCGCCGCGATCTCGGTCGGCACGAACCCGCAGTTCGACGGCACGGAGCGGACGGTGGAGGCGTACGCGATCGACCGCGTCGGCCTCGACCTGTACGGGCTCCACGTCGCGGTGGACTTCCTCGCGTACGTACGCGGGATGCTGAAGTTCGACTCGATCGACGACCTGCTCGTGGCGATGGCCGCCGATGTGAAGCGGTGCCGCGAGCTGATCTCCGGGTACGAGCGCGGCTGACTCCGCCCTGCGCGGCCTGGCCCGTCCCGCGCCGGGGCCCGTCCGGCGGTGACATCCGCCGGACGGGCCCCGGACGGCTCGCTACGCCCGTGCCTTCGCGGCGGCGGTCGCCCAGTGGCACGCCACCTGGGTGCGTCCGCCTCCCGAGAGCACCGGCAGGTCCTCCGTGCGGCAGGCGTCCGCGACACCCGCCCGCTCCGCCTCGCCCGAGGACAGCACCTGGCAGCGGGCGTGGAACCGGCACCCGGACGGCACCTTGGACGGATCCGGCGGCTCACCGGTGAGGATCACCGGATCGGTCTCGGCCTCCGGCAGCACCGACAGCAGCGCCTGGGTGTACGGGTGCTGCGGAGCCGTCAGGATCTGCTCCACGTCGCCCGTCTCCACGATCCGGCCGAGGTACATCACCGCCACCCGGTCGGCGATGTTCCACGCCAGGCCGAGGTCGTGCGTGACCACCAGTGCGGACAGGCCCAGTTCGTCCCGCAGCCTCAGCAGCAGGGCCAGGATCTCGCCGCGCACCGAAGCGTCCAGCGAGGCCACCGGTTCGTCGGCGACGATGAGTTCCGGTTCCAGCACCAGCGCACCCGCGATCACGACGCGCTGGCGCTGACCGCCCGACAGCTCGTGCGGATAGCGCAGGAAGAACCGCTCCGGGGGCCGCAGCCCCGCCCGGGACAGCGCCTGGGCCACCGCCTCCCGCTCGTCCCCCGCGTACCCGTGGATCCGCAGGCCCTCGGCGACGGCGTCGTACACCGTGTGCCGCGGGTTGAGTGAACCGCTGGGGTCCTGGAGCACCAGCTGGACCCGCTTGCGGTACGCCTTCAGCGCCCGGCTCCCGTAGTCGAGCGGCTGCCCGCCGAAGGTGACCCGGCCGGACGTCGGCGGGACCAGGCCCAGCAGCGAACGCGCCAGCGTCGTCTTGCCGCAGCCCGACTCGCCGACCAGCGCGACGATCTCGCCGGGCCGGATGTCCAGGTCGACGCTGTCCACGGCACGCGCCGGGGCAGCTCCGCGCCGGCCCGGGAAGGTGACCTTCAGCCCCTCCGCGCTGAGCAGGGGAGTGGTGGTGGTCATGGTGTGCTCCTTGCTTCCTCGGCACCCGGCAGGACCGGGACCGCGACCGCCCCCGGCTCCACCAGCACACAGGCGGCCCGCCGCCCCGCCCCCGCGTCCCGCAGCTCCTGGTCCTGCGTCGTGCAGGACTCCAGGGCCACCGCGCAGCGCGGATGGAAGGTGCAGCCTCCGGGCAGCGCCGACGGGTCCGGCGGATCGCCGGGCAGCCCGCGGGGCGCGAACCGGGAGGCCGGGTCGCCGATGCGCGGAAAGGCGCCGGACAGGGCCTTGCCGTACGGGTGGTGCGCGTTCTCGTAGACCTCGGACGCCGGGCCCTCCTCCACGACGCGGCCCGCGTACATCACCGCGAGCCGGTCGCAGGTGTCCGAGAGCACCGCGAGGTCATGGCTGATCATGATCAGGCCGAGGTCCTGTTCGGAGACCAACTGCTCGATCAGCCGCAGGATCTGGGCCTGGATCATCACATCGAGGGCCGTGGTCGGCTCGTCGGCGATGATCAGCCCCGGATCGCAGGCGAGCGCCATCGCGATCATCACGCGCTGCCGCTGCCCGCCCGAGAGCTCGTGGGGATAGGCGCTCGCGCGGGCGGCCGGCAGCCCCACCTGCTCCAGGAGTTCGCCGGCCTTCTTCGCCGCCCCCGCCTGCGTCGCCTTTCCGTGCAGCAGGATCGGCTCGGCGATCTGGTCCCCGATGCGGTGCACCGCGTTGAGCGAGTGCATCGCGCCCTGGAACACGATCGAGGCCCCGGCCCAGCGCACCGCCCTGACCTGGCCCCACTTCATGGTGAGGACGTCCTCACCGTTCAGCAGGATCTCACCGGAGACCTTCGTGCCGACGGGCAGCAGCCGCAGCAGCGCGAGCGCCAGCGTCGACTTCCCGCAGCCCGACTCACCGGCGATACCGAGCTTCTGCCCCGCGTCGACGGTGAGGTTCACCCCGCGGACGGCCTGCGCTCCGCCGGCGTACGTCACCGTGAGGTCCCGTACGTCGAGAAGCGGCGTCTTGCGGATGTTCGCCGTACTCAACGGGCCACCCCCAGCTTCGGATTGAGGACGGACTCGATGGCACGGCCGCACAGCGTGAACGCCAGGGCCACCAGGGCGATGGCGATTCCGGGCGGTGCCAGGTACCACCAGTCGCCCGCGCTCACCGCGCCGGCCTCGCGGGCGTCCTGGAGCATGCCGCCCCAGGAGGTGGTGGTCGGATCGCTCAGGCCGAGGAAGGCCAGTGTGGCCTCGGTGAGGATCGCACTGGAGATCACCAGCGTGGTCTGTGCGAGCACCAGCGGCATCACGTTCGGCAGGACGTGCCGGGCCATGATGTGCCCGTGGCCGCCGCCCAGGGCGCGGGCCCGCTCGATGTACGGGCGGGACTCCACGGCCAGGGTCTGGGCACGGACCAGCCGGGCCGTGGTCGGCCAGGTCGTGACGCCGATCGCGATGATGACCGTCCACATCGAACGGTCCATCACGGTGGCGAGCGCGATCGCGAGCACCAGGGTCGGCATCACCAGGAACCAGTCGGTGATCCGCATCAGGACCGTCGAGTACCAGCCGTGGAAGTGTCCCGCGACGATGCCGACGACCGTGCCGATGGCGACGCACAGGAACGCCGCGAGCAGGCCCACCGTCAACGAGACACGGGTGCCCCACACCAGCAGGGCCAGCACGCTGCGCCCGAACTGGTCCGTGCCGAGCGGGAATTCACCGCTCGGCGACTCCAGCGCCCCTCCGGGCGCGTTGGTGACGCTCTGCGAGTCGGCGCCGACGAGGGTCGGCGCGAACAGGGCGATCAGCGCGATCAGGACGAGCGCGGTCAGACCCCACAGCCCGCCCCTGTGACTGCGGTACTCCCGCCAGAAACGGGCCATGGACCGCCGCTTGCGCGCTCGGGCCAGAGCCCGTGCGTTGTCGGACGCCCCGGCCTTCGTGGGCGTGGGCATGGATTCGGTCGTCATCGGCCCACCCGGGGATCGAGCAGCGGATAGAGCACATCGGCAAGGGTGTTCGCCAGGATCACCGCGGTGGCGAAGACGAAGAACAGCGCTTGCACAAGGGGAAGATCGGGCACGCTGAGGGCCTGGTAGAAGAGACCGCCGAGGCCCGGCCAGGAGAACACCGTCTCGACCAGGATCTGCCCGGCGACCACTTGCCCGAGGTTCACGAACATCAGCGTGAACGTCGGCAGCATCGCGTTCGGCACGGCGTGCTTGCGGCGCACGGCGTCGTCCCGCAGCCCCTTCGCGCGGGCCGTCGTCAGGTAGTCGCTGCCCATCTCGTCCAGCAGCGAGGAACGCATCACCAGCAGCGTCTGCGCGTACCCGACCGCGACGAGGGTGATGACCGGGAGGACCAGATGGTGCGCCACGTCGAGGAGGTACGCGACACCGCTCTCGGTGCCCGACTCCATGCCGCCCGTCGGGAACATCCCCGGGATCGGACCGATGCCCACCGAGAAGACGATGATCAGCAGCAGGCCCAGCCAGAACGACGGCACCGAGTAGAGCGTGAGCGCGAACGCGGTGTGGAAGCGGTCGCTCACCGAGCCGTTGCGCCACGCGGTACGGGTACCGAGCCAGATGCCGAGCGCGGTGTACAGGACGTACGACGTGCCGGTGAGGAGCAGGGTCGCGGGAAGCGCCTCCGTGATCTTGTCGATGACGGGGGCGTGGAACTGGAACGAGGTGCCGAAGTCGCCCGTCAGGGCGTCGCCGACGTAGCTGGTGAACTGCCGCCACATCGGCTGGTCGAGACCGAACTGGTGCCGCAGCGACTGGAGCTGTTCGGCGGAGACGGGCCGGCCGCCCGTCATCTGCTTCACCGGGTCGCTGGGAATGAGCCGGAACAGGAAGAAGCTGGTGACCAGGACCGCGAACAGGGAGACGGCCGCTCCCACGATCTTGGCCGCGACGTACTGGAGATAGGCCTTGAGGTTGCGCGCCCGTGGGCCGCGGGCGGCCACCGGTCCGGCCGGAGCCGGACCTTCGGTGTCCGCGTCCGCGATCTGCACGAGCGCCGGAGTGCTTTCAGCTGTCATGGGGAACTCTCGTTACTCGTGCTGCGCTTGGAGGAACCGGCCGGGGCGGCTTCGCACCGCCCCGGCCGGCCCCACTCAGCCCGTCCGCGTGATTACTCGCGGTCGTCCGCAGTGGTGCGGCGGCGCTTCGCGATGAACAACCCGCCACCGGCGAGCACCACGACCACCACGATGACGCCGATGACGACACCGGTGGAGCCGGACCCGCCGGAGCTGTCCGAAGCGCTGCTGTCCGCCGGAACGGCCGACCACCAGCTCCAGTACCCGTCCTGGCCGTAGATGTTGCCTGCCGCCTCGGGCATGGTCGTGATCGACTTGATCTGGTCGGTGCGGTAGGCCTCGACCGCGTTCGGGTACGCGATGACGCTCATGTACCCGGAGTCGTACATCCACGACTGCATCTGCTTGACGAGGTCCGCGCGCTTGGCCGGGTCGTACTCGGCGAGCTGCTTCTTGTAGAGGTCGTCGTACGTCTTGTCGCAGATGAAGTTGTCGGTGGCCGCGCTGTCCTTGGCCTTGATCGGCAGGGCGGCGCAGGTGTGGATGCCGAGGACGAAGTCCGGGTCCGGGTTGACCGACCAGCCGTCGAAGGCGAGGTCGTACTCACCGGCGTACCACGGCACCGAGACGTCGTCGAGGCAGTCGACCTTGAGCCCGATGCCGAGCTCGCCCCACCACTCCTTGAGGTATTTCCCTATCGCCTTGTCGTTCGGGTCCGTGGCGTGGCACAGGATGCGCAGGTCGAGCGGCTTGCCGTCCTTGCCGACGCGCTGGGTGCCCTTGAGCTCGTAGCCCGCCTCGTCGAGGAGCTTGGCCGCCTTGGCCGGGTCGTAGGCGAGGCTCTGGTCGGCTGACGGCTGCCAGAAGTAGTCCGAGAAGCGCGGCGGGATGTAGCCCTGGCCCTCGACGGCGTGGCCCTGGAAGACCTTGTCGATGAGGGTCTTGCGGTCGATCGACAGGAAGAGGGCCTGGCGCACCTTCTGGTCGAGCAGGGCCTTGTTGCCGTCGCCGAACTTCTTGCCGTCCTTGGTCTGCGCGCCCGGGTTGGCGGCCAGCGCGAAGAAGCGGCGGCCGGGGCCCTCGTTGACCTTGATGTTCTCGTCGCCCTTGAGGGACGCGGCCTGAGCGGGCGTCAGCGCGGGCGATCCGGCGACGAAGGAGACCTCGCCCTTGCGCAGGGCGGCGACCGCGGCGTCCTGGTCCTTGTACGTCTTGAAGACCACCTCGTCGAACTTCGGCGCACCGCGCCAGAAGTCCTTGTTGGCCTTGAGCTTCACGTACTGGTCGACCTTGTAGTCCGTCAGGATGAACGGTCCGTTGCCGACGATCGGGAACTTCGTGTCGTTGTTGAACTTGGAGAAGTCACCGACCGTCTCCCAGACGTGCTTCGGGACGATCGGCACGTCGAGCGCGGCCATCGTGGCCTGCGGCTCCTTGAGCTCGATGACCAGCTGCGTCGGGCTCGGCGCCGTCACCTTCTTGAAGTTCGCGACGAAGTTGCCGTTGGCCTGCGCGGCACCCTCGTCGGTCATCATCTTGTTGAACGTCCACGCCGCGTCCTCGGCGGTGGCCTGCCGGCCGTCCGACCACTTCGAGTCGGAGCGGATGGTGTACGTCCAGGTCAGCTTGTCCGCGGACGGCTCCCACTTGGTGGCGAGGCCGGGGATCGCGTGGTTGTCCTTGGCGTCATAGTTCGTCAGGAAGTCGTACATGAGCCGGCTGATGCTCGTGCTCATCAGCCGCTGAGCGAGGAACGGGCTCAGGGAGTCGACGCTCTGCGCGACGGCGACGGTCAGCGTCGACTTGCCGCTGTCGGCGGCCTGCGCCTGCTGCGGCGCGGCACCCAGGGGCACACCCGGCACGATGGATGCGGCGGCCAGCGCCAGGGCGGCGGCACCGGAGGCCAGGAGGACACGCAGACGCGAGCGTGGCTGGGCGGGTGGAACTCTTTCGACCATGGTCAAGGACCTCGTGTCATGACTTGCACGGAGACGGCGGTTCGATCTCTGGTTCGCCAGCTGGTGAAGCGAAGGTTTATCAGCGCTGGTCGAGCCGCGTCAACGGTCACCGAAACGGCGTGTGGTCTGCGGGAATGCACAACGGGCCCGCACCGTGGAGACGGTGCGGGCCCTCATTGGTTCAGACCTCTGATGCCTTACTGCTGAGGCGCTGGCGGCGGCTGCTGCTGCCAACCGGCCGGCGGAACGGGTCCGTTCAGCTCGGGCGGTACCGGCTGGCCCGGCTGCTGCGGGTGGGGCGGTGGCGGCCCGGCCGGACTCGCCGGGGACTGGGCCTGCGAGGGCAGCGACTGCTGCCAGCCGTTCTGCTGCACACCCGGGCCGGAATACGGCGGATACGGCTGCGGGGGCTGCTGCCCGCCGTACGGGGGCTGTTGCTGCTGCGGATAGGGCTGCTGTGCGCCGTACTGCTGGTGGCCGGGCATCGGCGGGGCGGACTGCGGGGGCGGGTTGACGCCGCTCGACGTCCAGAGCCCCTGCTGCTGCTGGGCGCGCGCGAAGTCCTCGGCGACCATCGCCGAGAGGTTGAAGTACGCCTCGCGGGTCTTGGGACGCATCATGTCGAGGTCGACCTCCGCACCGGCCGACAGATGCTCGTCGAACGGTACGACGACGACGCCGCGGCAGCGCGTCTCGAAGTGCTGCACGATGTCATCGACCTTGATCATCTTGCCCGTCTCGCGGACACCCGAGATGACGGTGATGGAACGCTGCACCAGCTCCGCGTACCCGTGCGCCGACAGCCAGTCCAGCGTGGTCGACGCGCTGGACGCACCGTCGACCGACGGCGTCGAGATGATGATCAACTGGTCGGCGAGGTCCAGCACTCCACGCATCGCGCTGTAGAGCAGACCGGTGCCCGAGTCGGTCAGGATGATCGGGTACTGCTTGCCCAGTACGTCGATCGCGCGCCGGTAGTCCTCGTCGTTGAACGTCGTGGAGACCGCCGGGTCCACGTCGTTGGCGATGATCTCCAGGCCGGAGGGCGCCTGAGAGGTGAAACGGCGGATGTCCATGTACGAGTTGAGGTACGGGATCGCCTGGACCAGGTCGCGGATGGTGGCCCCGGTCTCCCGCCGCACCCGGCGCCCGAGCGTGCCCGCGTCCGGGTTGGCGTCGATGGCGAGGATCTTGTCCTGCCGCTCGGTGGCCAGGGTCGAGCCCAGGGCGGTGGTCGTCGTGGTCTTGCCGACGCCGCCCTTGAGGCTGATGACCGCGATCCGGTAGCAGGACAGCACGGGCGTACGGATCAGGTTGAGCTTGCGCAGCCGCTCGGCCTCCTCCTTCTTGCCGCCGAGCTTGAAACGGGCCGCGCTGGACGGCGTACGGCTGCTCTTCGCCTTCTGCTTGTTCCGGAGCAACCGGTCGGAGGAGAGCTCGACCGCCGCCGTGTAGCCGAGCGGGGCGCCGGGCACGGAACGCTCGCGCTGGTCGTGGGTGACCGGGGTCGGCCAGGCGGCCCCGGTGCGCGGGTCGACGGGCTGCCCCTGCGGCTGTTGCTGCTGAGGCTGCTGCAGGTGGGCAGGCTGCTGTACAGGCGGCTGCGGGGTGACCTGCGCCGGCAGATGAGGTGTGCCCTGGACCTGCTGTTGTGGCGCCTGGGGGAGCTGTGGCGGCAGGGGCGCGCTCTGCTGCGCGGGCCACTGGGGTGCTTGGGGTGCCTGGGGTGCCTGCGGTGCTTGGGGTGCCTGCGGTGCCTGGGGGAAGCCGTAACCGCCCTGCACCGGTGGCTGGTTCGCTTGGGGGAACCCGTAACCGCCCTGCGGTGCGGGGGGAGCGGTCTGCTGCGGGAATCCGTAACCGCTCTGCGGCGGCTGAGGTGCGGCGGCGTGCGGGAAGCCGTAACCGTCGGGCCCCGGATCGGCCGGAGCCGTGGGCTGGGGCCGGCTCTGAGCAGGCCACTGCGGCGCAGGCTGAGGCGCGGAGGGCTGCGGCGTGGCGGGCTGGAAGGCGGGGGGGAGCGGCGGCAGGCCGCCCTGCGGCAGGCCCGGTGTCCACGGGGCCGGCGCGGCGGGTGCGGGGGCGACCTGCGGTGCGTCGGCGGGCGGCGCGTCCTGCGGCGTCGCGTCCGTGACCGCCTCCGAGGGAACGGAGTTCTCCGGTCCGGCGGACGCGCCGTCAGCGACGACGCCCGGCGCCTCGGACGGCACCGCCACGTCAGGGGCGGAATCGGCGGCGACAGCGCCGTCGGGAACGTCGCCGGTGCCGCCCGCCCGAGCGGAACCGGAACCGAAGGCTTGACCCTCGCCGGCAGCCGTACCGTCGGCACCCGAGCCCGAGCCGTCCCCGCGCGCGCTCTGTGCGGCCTCCTCGCGCTCCGCGATCTCCCGCTTCAGCGTGGCCGGCGAGAAACGCATGGTCGCGCCGCTCTCCACATCGCCGCCCCCGAACGGATCCGTCATCCCGTCGGAGGTGAGCAGCGCGTCCGGAGAGGCGGGAGGCGTCGCGGCGTCCCCCGCAACGGGCTGCACAGGCACAGGCGCAGGCGCAGGCGCAGGCGCAGGATCCGGAGCCGGGGCGGGCGGCGCCGGTGCGGGCGGTGCCGGGGCGGGCGGTGCCGGAGCCCAGTTCGGGTCGAATCCGCCTGCGGCGGGAGGCGCGGGCACGGACAGCGGCACCCCTTGCGGAGGCGGAGGCGGTGCCAGGTGTGTTCCGGCACCGCTCGACGAGTCCCCCGGTGCGTTCTGCGTGTACCAGGCGGGCGGGGTGTAGTCGATGGTGAACTCACCCGTCATCTCGGCGGGATCCGCGTCGGACGACTCGTCGACGGGCTTGTTCCAGCCCCCGCGGATCTCGTCCCGATCGCCGTTCACTTTGCCTCCTGGTGTGGTCGAGCACCCTTGTGCCGTGGTGGGTGGGAGCGACCGTTTCCGTCTGCCTGACCGCCCGGCTCTTCCCCCGGGACACGCATCGCCTGCCCGCAGGTTCTTCTGCCGCGCCCGCACCCACCCTAATCGCCATGGGGCCCCCTACGGCAGGCCGTCGGGCACCGCAAGAGCTGTCCCGTACATCACGTACCGCCCCCGAGCGAACCGAGAACAGCACAACGCGAAGCGCGAACCGGTCAAACCTGAACAACACCGTACGGAACGCTGAACACTCCGTACGGGCCCGGTGAGCCCGTTCCCGTCAGTCCATCCGGCGCGCGCCGCCGAGCAGCCCGGTCTCGGCATCGGTCGCCTGGGTCATCACGAACTCCCGGTCGCGCTCCGAGCACCAGAGGGTGACCCCGTCCGACAGCGTGGACAACGCCTGTGTCTCGGCGGCCGGAAGATGCAGTACGCGGCCGATCTGCGCTGCCTCGTCGGGAGACACCCGCTGAAGGCCGACCAGCGTCGACTTCGCGATCAGCCTCGTTGCCACCGGACTCAGATACGGCAGCAACGTCACCACCGACTGCCACGGCCCGGACACCACACGCCCGCGCGGCGGCCGCATGCCGCAGTCCCGCACCACGACCACCGGCGAACCCGCCGAGGGCCCCTGCGGCGGCACCCGTCCCACATCGTGCAGCGTGATGCACGGCTGACCGCCGCCCGCCGCGTGAGCGAGTCCCGTCCACGCATGGGCCCGCCCGGTCTCCACAACGATCCGCGCACCGGTCGCGGCCGCCCGCAGCGCGAGCACCTGGGCCGTCCACAGTCCGCCGATCAGCGTCACGTCGTACGGAGTCGGGCGGTTGATCCCGAGCACGGCGGGACGGCCGTGCGCGTCCACACCGATGACCATGCCGTCGTCCCCGACCGGCAGGGCCAGCGACGCCAACTGGTCGAGTGTGACCGACTGCCGCTCGCGGCGCGGGCCGATCAGTCCGAAGCCGAGCCGGGCGCGTGCGCGTGTGGGTGCGGACATCAGCGGGTACCCCCGAGCGGCAGCGTGGCGAGCACACCGGGCAACTGCTCGCGGTCGAGCCGCACCAAAGAGGTCTTGACCCCGCGTGCGGTGCGCTCCAACTCGTGCCGCGCGCCCACCAGTTCCTCGTCGCTGCGCCCGGTGATCCGGATGTGTCCCGTGATCGAGACAGCCTGCCGCTCGCCGTGGCCCAGCGTGAGACTGAAGGTCGTGGCGAGCGTCGGCATCGAGGTGAGGAGGGCGACGAGCTGCGGCATCGCCGCCCCGCCGCTCCCGAACTGCGGCCAGCGCGCCACCCAGTACGTGGTGTGCCAGCGGTCGTCGCAGCGCCAGGTCCGCGAGGTCTCCCCGGTGCGGCGCACCGGCGTCCCGCTCCGGCCGGCCTGGGCCATGGCCGACGCGCTGGCGCACACCGAGGTCGCGATCGCGGACGTCAACTCCTGCTCGGTCAGCACCGTCGCGCGGAAACCGGCCCCGGTCAGCCTGCTGGACAGCTGGTCGGCCGCGCGCACCACGCACTTCTGCGCGCCCGTGAGACCACCGCCGCGCGCCTGCACGGCCTCCGGGCAGAGTTCCGGATCCAGCTTCAGCGCGATCCAGGTGATCCGGAGCGCGGGCGAACCCGTCTGGGCCTGCAGCGGTGCGTAGTTGCGTGCGGCGACGGACTGGTGGGGCAGATGCGGGGCGGGCGCGGGCTGGGTGTGCTGCACGATCTGCGCCGACTCCAGCCGGATGCCGTCGACGTCCAGCACGTCCCGTACGAGCTCCAGGGGCAGTGGCCGCGCGGAGCGGTCCGGCCTGAGCGCCGAGGCGTCCGACTCCACCTGGAGGACGGCCGTGACGAACGTACCGTCACCGATCATGCCGACCGGCCGCCGGTCGCGGTCGCTGAAGGAGTACGTACGCAATGCCGGATCGCACTCGACGACGGGCGCGATGCCCGGCTCGGTCCCCGCCGGCAGCTCCAGCGAACCGGCCCTGCGGGAACGCGCGCGCAGCGAGAGGACGGTCCCCAGCCACTCCGGCAGCGAACGGCGGTGCCGGCGGACGACGGCCAGCAGTATCAGGAGCACGGCGATCACGACGGCGGGGGCCAGCAGCAGGGGTTCGACGACCCAGGCCACGAGCAGCAGCGCGGCCGCGATCTGCACCAGGACGAGCTGTTGCAATCGGAACGAACCGAGCTGTCCCGGGCGTGCGGCCGGCCGCGCGGGGGCGGGCCCTCGGACACCGCGCGAAGAGCCGCGGGAGGCCGGTGGGCCAGCGGCCGGGGGAGCCGATGGGACCGTTGTGTTCCCGACTGGACGCGTCCGTGTCGCGGAAGCCGTCATTCCGGCATTCCCCCCGTTCATCGGTCCCCAACTCCACCCGTATTCCGCTTGTCCCGTACGGGGCTTCGGCGGCTGGATCACCCTACCCGCCCCACCGCCGCCGACGGTCAGCAGGCATAGTAGGGGGCCGGTCCGGCACCCTGGTCCGGCAGCGCGGGCCCGGTGACGGGGACCGGCGATGCGACCGCCCCCGGTGCCGCGCGGGGAGACACGGGAGAATAGCGACTCATGGCATCACGGCGGGATGAGCTCAACGCCTACACCTTCGCGAAGAAACGCATGGTGGCGGCATTCCTCCAACCCTCGCCCGCCGGCTCCGAGGAGGGCGCTCCGCGCCCCCTGCGAGCGGTCCTGCCGAGCGTGGTCGTCGGGGCGCTGATCCTCGCGGGCTTCGGGGCCCTGGGCATGTTCAAACCCACCGCGCCCAAGGACTGGGATCAGCCCGGCGCCAAGGTGATCGTCGGCAAGAAGTCCACCACCCGCTACGTCGTGCTCACCACCGGCAAGGGCAAGCAGAAGAAGACCCTGCTGCACCCCGTGCTCAACCTGGCCTCCGCCAGGCTGCTCCTCAACCCGCAGAACTACGACGTCATCCAGGTCGCCGACGAGGTCCTGGACGCGGGCGAACCGCCGCGCGGACCGATCCTGGGCATTCCGTACGCCCCCGACCGGCTGCCCGAGGCGAAGGACGCCGGGACGGCCAAACGGTGGGCCGTCTGCATACAGCCCGGCGGCAAGGGCAACACCGTGCAGAAGGCCGCCTTCGTCTTCGGCGAACGCGACAACAAACTGACCGAGGGGAAGAACCGGCTCAGCGGCGGACAGGTGCTCTACGTGCGGGGCCAGGACGGCTCCCGCTATCTCGTCGACGCGGGCGGCACCAAGTACCGCATCAACGAGACCGCCGCCGACAACGGACATCTGACCAACGCCCTGGTCGGCAGCAGGCAGCCGCAGTCCGTCACCGACGACTGGCTGGCCACGCTGCACGACGGCAGCCCGGTCGTCTTCCCGCGGATCCCCGGAACCGTCGGGGCACCGGCCCACGTCGAAGGACAGCTCTCCGCCGAGGAGAACAGGGTCGGCATGGTCCTCAGGACCGAGACCGGCGAAGGCACCAGTCACTACATCGTGCTCGACGGAAAGGTCCAGCCCGTATCCGAGTTCACCGCCTGGCTGCTGATCAACTCACCGCAGACGGCCGGTCTGAACCTGGACAGCGAGGCACGCGCCGTCGGTCTTCAGGACTTCGTCCCCGACACCACGACCTTCGCCGGCCAGGCCGCGCACTGGCCGGCCGGCAAGACCGGCCAGGTGAACTCCGCCGAGGGCGGCAGCGGCAGCCGGGACACCATCTGCAGCGTGCTGCGCAAGGTCGACGAATCGGGCCACGAGACCCTGAGCACCTGGGCGGGCACCGCGTATCCCGCCGCCATCAGCGCCGGCGGTACCAGCACCTATGTGACCCCCGGCAGCGGCCTGCTCTACACCCAGGTCCAAGGCCGGCAGACCCGTCCCGACGGATCGCTCTTCCTGGTGACCGACACCGGACTGCGCTACGCGGTCCAGGCGAACGGCGACAGCGACGCCCAGCGCTCCGACATCGGCACCGGTGACGAGGAGAAGCAGTCGGACGGCCGCCCCCAACCCAGCCAGGCGCAGAGCAGGCTCGGCTACGAGAAGGTGACGCCCGCTCTCGTACCCATCGCCTGGTCGGAGTTCCTGTCCAAGGGCCCCCGGCTCGACACCAACGGCGCCCGCCAGCCCCAGGGTTCATGACGTTCCGGGGAACTGCGCGCATCGCGGGATCCGGCGGAGAGGAACAGATGTCGTACCGCAGGACGGCCCGGACGGCGGCGACAGCCGTGACGCTGGCCGCGCTGGCGGCGCCCTGCGCGGCGTACGCCGCCGATGGCGTCCCGGGCCCCGGAGGCGTGGGCACGGAAGTGGGCATAGACGGCAGCGGTGAGTGCACCTTCCCGATGAAGGAGCAGTACGAGGGCCGGCCCTGGTCGCTGCAGCGGGTCCTGCTGGACGAACTGTGGCAGGACACCAAGGGCAAAGGCGTCCGCGTCGCGGTCATCGACACCGGCGTGGACGACGTCAACCCGCAGCTCAAGACGGCCGTCGACACCTCGGCGGGCGCCGACTTCCTCAAGGGCGGCAAGAGCGACGGGACCGTCGACGAGGTCGGCCACGGCACCAAGGTCGCCGGGATCATCGCCGCCCGCCCCCGCAAGGGCACCGGATTCGTCGGACTGGCCCCCGAGGCCACGATCATCCCGATCCGCCAGAACGACGAGAAGAACAGCGGCAAGGACACCACGATGGCCACCGCCATCGACCACGCGATCGCCCGGGGCGCCGACGTCATCAACATCTCCCAGGACACCACGAAACCCCTGGCGGAGACGTCCGCGCTGGGCAGGGCGGTGGCCAGGGCCCTCGCCAAGGACATCGTCGTGGTCGCCTCCGCGGGCAACGACGGCATGGACGGCAAGCTGAAGCGCACCTACCCCGCGGCCTTCGACGGCGTCCTCGCCGTCGCCTCGTCCGACCGCAACAACGAGCGCGCCGCCTTCTCCCAGGCCGGTGAGTTCGTCGGTGTGGCCGCACCGGGCGTCGACATCGTCTCCACCGTCCCGGGCAACGGCCAGTGCACCGACAACGGCACCAGCTTCTCCGCACCGTACGTCGCCGGGGTCGCCGCCCTGATGCGCGCCAAGTACCCCAAGTGGACGGCGGCCCAGATCGTCGCCCGGATCGAGCAGACCGCCGAACGCTCCGTCACCGGGCACGACGCCTTCGTCGGCTGGGGCGTCGTCGACCCGGTCCGGGCCCTGTCCGGCGACGACACCCCGCAGAACGCACCGCACCCCGACCAGGCACCGCCCGCGGCACCGGCTCCCGAGCCCGCGCACCTCTCGCTGTCGGAGACCTCGCAGGAACGCAGCGAGCGGTACGCCACCTACGCGCTGGCCGTGGCGGCCGTACTGGTCAGTGTGATCGCCGGAACGGCGACGGTCGTCCGCGACATACGACGACGACGCCGCCGTGCGCCGCGATGACACCACCCGGCGCGTGCGGCGAGCCTCTCCCACGAAGGCAGTTGGGGAGAGCTGCCGAAGTGACTAGGGTGGTAGCGGACTTCACGTGTGTGACGGGGGAACGAGAAGTGGCCGAGTCCGATTTCGGAGCGCGGGAATGCCGACGACGCGCTCCTTGGTCCCGCGCTTTCCCCACTCCTTTGCCGGAGCACACGGGGGACAGGAAGAGACCTGGCCGCACCACGCGGACAGGCCCGGGAACTGAGAGATAGGACCTCCGGATGACCAATCCCGCAGGCGGCTTCGGACTTGCCGATGATCCGATCGTCCAGGCGAAGAACAAGATCATTGAGACGGCCCAAGCGGTGTCCCGTCAGTCCAGGGAACTGGCCGACATCCTCGCCACGGTCAGCGCCGGATGGACGGGTGTCGGTGCCTCCGGATTCACGTCCGCGCAGATACTGATCAACGAGGACCACGACGAGATCCGCCGGCTTCTCGACGTCCTGCTCAACGCCGTGGCCAGCACGAAGAACCTCAGCAACGCCAACGACGAGGAGGTCCGTGCGGCCTTCAACGCGGTCAAGGAGTCGGCGTCGTCGGGCAACACCTCCGGGCTCAACGGCGTCTGAGCCGCGCCGCACCCCCTTCCGCACACGCTGAGCACCGAGGAGAAGACACATGGGGCAGGACCCGAACACCAAGGTCAATTACCACAGCGTCCAGGAGATGGCGAACCGTATCCGTACGGTGTCGCGGAACATCTGCCAGGACCTGGAGGAGATGGACGCCGCTCTCAAGGTCGTCACCGACACCTGGGACGGTGAGGCCCACGGCGAGTACGTGAGCCTGCAGAAGAAGTACAAGGGCAAGGCGGACCACATGAAGAACCGCCTGGAGCAGGTCGCGAAGATCGTCGAGTCCGGCAAGGACAGCTACCGCGCCACGGACCACAAGGCGTCCCGCGCGTTCACCGAGGCGTTCTGACCGCCCGCACCCGCACCCGCACCGGAAGAGGGGCACGCTCGTCGGAGCGTGCCCCTCCTCCTCTTCGCCGCACCGGCTACTTCAGGTCGAACTCGCCGTCCCGCGCGCCCAGTACGAAGGCCCGCCACTCGGCGTCGGTGTACCGCAGCACGGTGTCGGGGTCCAGCGAGGACCGCATCGCCACGGCGCCACCCGGCAGATGCGCGATCTCGACACGCTCCTCGGCCTCCTCCGTGCCGGGCGCACTCAGCCACTCGACCCCCGAGATGTCGAGTGCGTACAGCTCGTCCTTCTCCGCTTGCGTGCCCATCAGATGCCTTTCCTCTCCTGCGGCGGAACGTGTTCGTCGCCCGCGAGCAGACTATCCCCGCCACCGCACCACCACAGGCGGGAATGGACAGCTTCCGCACCGCGGTGATAGCCGCGCGTCGTGCCACAGGTCATGGGGCCGACCCACGGTCTCCAGCCGTCATGAGACGTCCGGGCACACTGCTGCTCGACGGCGGTGGCGCGCTCCGCCGCCGGCGGCGCAGGCACCCGAGTCGGTGACCACGGGCTCGCCCGGCGCACCGGCCCCCGTCCGCTCAGCTCTGCTCCGGCAGCCGCCCGATCTGCACCAGGGGATTCCCCCGGCGCCGGGAGGCGAAGTAGCCGCGCCCCGGCGGCATCGCGTGTCCGCGCACCGAACCGATCAGATCGCCCTCGGACGGGTCGCCGGACAGCACCACACCCTGCGCCCCCAGCTCCTTGATGCGCTGCATGAACGCCTCGTACATCGACCGTGAGGCCCCCGCCGAGTTGCGCGCGATGATGAAGCGGACCCCGGTGTCCCGGGCGAACGGCAGATACTCCGCCAGCGGCGCCAGCGGGTTGCCCGCGTTCGTCGCCACCAGGTCGTAGTCGTCGACGATGATGAAGATCTGCGGACCGGTCCACCAACTGCGGTCGCGCAACTGCTGCGGCGTGACATCCGTCGGCGGCTGCCGTCGCGCGAACACCCCCGCCAGCGCCTCCATGTGCATCTGCATCGAGCTCGCCATCGGCGCGTACTCCAGCAGATGACTTTCCGGAAGCGCACCCAGCAGCCCCCGCCGGTAGTCGCCGACGACGAGCTTCGCCTCGTCGGCGGAGTAGCGCTCCGCGATCTGCTGGGCGATCAGCCGCAGCAGGTTGGTCTTCCCCGACTCGCTCTCGCCGAAGACCAGGAAGAACGGATCGGTCTCGAAGTCGACGAACACCGGCTCCAGTTCGGTCTCGTCGATGCCGATCGCGATACCCCGCTGCGGGAACTCGAAGCCCTTCGGCAGGTGATCGGCCGGCAGCTTGCGCGGCAGCAGCCGTACGGCCGGTGCCACGGAACCCGCCCAGTTCGCCTTCGCCGTCTTGACGAACGCTGCCGTGCCGTCGGAGAGATCCGCGGCGCTGCTGGTGGAGTCGATGCGCGGCAACGCCCCCATGAAGTGCAGCTTCTGCGGCACCTGGCCCCGGCCCGGGACACCCGCGGGCACATTGGCCGCGACCTTCCGGTCGAACTCGGAGTCCATGACATCGCCGAGCCGCAGCTCCAGCCGCCCGAGGATCTGGTCCTTCAGCGCCGCCCGCACCTCCATGTAGCGGGCGGCCGTGATGACGACATGGATGCCGTAGCCGAGCCCGCGCGCGGCGATGTCGGTGACGACCTGCTCCAGCATCTCGTACTCGGACCGGAAGCCGCCCCAGCCGTCCACCACCAGGAAGACGTCGCCCCACGCCTCGCCGGGCAGTTCACCCCGGGCGCGCCTGCGACGGTAGGTGGCGATGGAGTCGATGGCGTGGGCGCGGAAGAACTCCTCACGCCGGTTCAGCACGCCGGCGACCTCGGCGACCGTACGCCGCACCCGCTCCGGGTCCAGCCGGGAGGCCATCCCGCCGACATGCGGCAGCTCCGCCAGCGAGACCAGACCGCCACCGCCGAAGTCCAGCCCGTAGAACTGCACTTCGTGCGGGGTGTGGGTGAGAGCGAACGACGAGATGAGCGTCCGCGCCAGCGTCGACTTCCCGGACTGCGGCCCGCCGACGACCATCATGTGGCCGGCCGCCCCCGAGAAGTCCAGGTACAGCACCTCGCGCCGCTGCTCGAAAGGCTTGTCGATCAGCCCGAGCGGCACCGTCAGCCCGCCCTGACGGGTGTACTCCGTCGCCGTGAACCCGCGATCGGCGGTCGGCGCGAGCCCCGGCAGCAGTTGGTCCAGCGTCGGCGCACGGTCCAGCGGCGGCAGCCACACCTGATGGGCCGGCACCCCCTGCCCCTCCAGCCGGCGCACGATCACATCGAGCACCGTGTCGGCGAGCGCGTCGTCCTCCGCGACCGCCCGGGCGGCCACCAGATGCGCCGGATCGGGCGCCGCGTACACCACCGGCACCGGAAGCGCGCTGAACACCGCGGCGCGCCGCTCGATCGGCAGCGCCCCCACCGACAGATCGGGACCACCCGTGCGGTACGTCCCCGACACGTACGCCGCCTTGAACCGCGTCATCTCGTCCGTACCGAACTTCAGATAGCCGGAACCGGGCACCGACGGCAGGTGGTACGCGTCGGGCACACCCAGCGCCGTACGCGATTCGGCGGCGGAGAAGGTGCGCAGACCGATCCGGTACGAGAGATAGGTGTCGAGCCCGCGCAGCTTGCCCTCCTCCAGACGCTGCGAGGCCAGCAGCAGGTGCACACCCAGCGAACGCCCGATCCGGCCGATCTGGATGAACATGTCGATGAAGTCGGGCTTGGCGGTGAGAAGTTCGGAGAACTCGTCGATGACCAGGACGAGCGAGGCCAGCGGCTCCAGCGCCGCACCCGCCGCCCGCGCCTTCTCGTAGTCGTGGATGTTGGCGTAGTTGCCCGCCGACCGCAGCAGCTCCTGCCGCCGCTGCAGCTCACCGCGGATCGCGTCCCCCATGCGGTCGACCAGCGTCAGATCGTCCGCGAGGTTGGTGATCACGGCCGCCACATGCGGCATCTGCGACATCCCCGCGAACGTCGCGCCCCCCTTGAAGTCCGCGAGGACGAAGTTCAGCGTCTCCGAGGAGTGCGTGACCGCGAGTCCCAGCACCAGCGTCCGCAGCAGCTCCGACTTGCCCGAACCCGTGGCGCCCACACACAGGCCGTGCGGGCCCATGCCGTCCTGCGCGGCCTCCTTCAGGTCCAGCATCACCGGCCGGCCGTCCTCGCCGAGCCCGATCGGCACCCGCAGGCGCTCGGAGACCGACCGGGGCCGCCAGGTCCGTGCCACATCCACCGAACCCGCGTCGCCCAGATTCAGCAGATCCGTGAAGTCCAGGTTGGCCAGCAGCGGTTCGTCGTCGTCGCCCCCGCCCATCCGGAGCGGCGCCAGCTGCCGGGCCAGCGCCTCGGCCGCAGGCAGCGACATCCCGTCCGGCGCACCCTCGTACGCCAGCCCCGCACCGGACTCCAGGCGCAGCAGCCCCGGCCGCACCACCACGGAAAGACCGCCGCGCGGCTCGTCGAGCTCGCCCGGCACCACCTCGACGATCGTCACACCCTGCAAACCCTCGGCAGCCGCGAACAGCGAGTCCGGCGGCACCATCCCGCCGTCCAGCACGACCACGATGTGCGGCTGGTCCAGCACCGGCTGACTCTCCCGGCCGAACCGCGGACGCCCGTCGAGCCGGTTCGCCAGCAGCTGCTCCAGCTCACCCAGGTCATCACTGAACAGTCGCTTCGTACCCACCCCGTCGACCTGTCCCGGCACCTGCAGATGAGGAAGCCACTTCGTCCAGTCCCAGCGCGGCAGCGCACCCCGCGCCGCCACGACGGCGACCATCAGATCCTCGGGGGAGTGCAGCGTCACCAACTGCGCGACCAGCGCCCGCGCCGCCGACTGCGCGGCCTCCGGCTGACCGGAGACCGTCACGTGGTAGAACGCCCGCATCGACACGGCCATCGGCAGTCCGTCCAACGACCCGTGCACCGCGAGGAACCGCTGCATCGCACCCGCGCACATCGGTTCCAGCTCATCCACCGGAGCGGTGTCGGGTGCGATCAGAGGGGTGGCCAGCTGCTGCGCCCCGAGGCCGATCCGCACCTGTCCGAAGTCGTTGTCACCGACCCGTCGTTCCCACACCCGACCGCCCTCGGCGACCACTGTCCACAACTGCTCGGGAGCAGGCTGCAGATACAGCTGGGCGTCCCGCTGCCGACGTGCGGTCCGGCGCACCGTACGACGCGTCTGCGCCAGATATTTGAGGTAGTCGCGCCGGACATCTGCCATTTGCCCCTGCGTACCGCGCCGATAGCGGACCAGCTGGGCCGCCACCATTCCGACGGTCGAGACCAGCATCAGCACGCCCATGATCCGCATGAACGGAGGGGCCTGGGGCGAGAAGAAGAAGACCACCGACGAAGCCATGCCGAGCACCGGCAGGATCTGCATCAGCATGCCCTCCTGCTGCCCGCGGGGCAGCTCGGGAGGGGACTCCAACGTCAATTCGTCAACGGGGACTTCCGGCGGCAGTGCTCGCGGAGGTCGCTTCACGACGATCTGGCTCACCGAAACATCAATCCCTCGGTACGGATGGGCGGATGGCCGGCCGAATGTGCACCGAAGCCCCCGTGGCTGCCTTTGCGTGCGGACGGTCCCTCCGCGCGGTCGCGATCCTACTTGCAGATGACCTGCCCCCCTCCCGGTAGGGTGGCGCGCGCACCGTGCGCAACCGCGAATCAGCGCGAATCAGGGGGACCAGACACGTGAGTTCGACTGCAGCGACGGGCTTCTGCCGCGTCACCGTCGTGGCGCCCGACAGCCGGATCGATGTGGCTCTGCCGGAGGACATTGCCGTCGCCGACGTCTACCCGGAGATCCTCCGCCTCACCGGCCAGACCCAGGCGGCCGGAGCTCCCACCGGATACCACCTCGTACGCCGCGACGGCACGGTCCTCGACGGCGCGCGCACCCTGGCCGCCCAGCAGGTCCTCGACGGTGAACTCCTCAGCCTGCGCCCCTTCGCCCAGTCACTGCCGCCCGCCGTCTTCGACGACGTCTCGGACGCCGTCGCCTCCGCCGTCACCCGCGACCGCCATCTGTGGAGCGACGAACTGCTGCGCGGCGCGGGCCTGGTCGGCGGCGTACTGCTGCTCATCCTGATGGGCTTCGTGCTCTGGTTCGCCGACCCGGTACGGCACGACATGCACAGCCTGCCCGGCATCGTCGCCGGCTCCGCCGGACTCCTGCTGACCGCGTTCGCGGGGGTACGGGCCCGGGTCTACGCGGACCGGGCCACCGCCGTCGCCCTCGGCCTCGGCGCACTGCCCCTCGTACTCATCGCGGGCTCCGGCATCATCGGCCCGGACGCCGGCCAGGGCCCCGGACGGCTCCAGTTCCTGCTCGGCTGCGTCGCCGTGCTGGTCGCCTCGGTCGCGCTGGTCGCCCTCACCCCGAGCGGCGACGCCCCGTTCGTCGCGGCGACGTTCCTCGCCACCGTCGGCACCCTGGCGACCTTCGTCGCGATCCTCACCGAGGCATCCGCCACCGAGACCGCCGCGGTCTGCGCACCGGCCGCCCTCGGCCTCGTCGCCTTCCTGCCCGGCCTCTCCGCCCGCTTCGCCCGGCTGCCCATCGGCTACGCCTCGCCGCACACCGCCCCCTCCGGATACGACGACAACTTCGCCGACCCGAACGCGGAGCCCCGCGCCCAGGGCACGCACGTCGACGCCGACCGCATCGCGGCCCAGGCCCGCCGCGGCCACGAGCTGCTGCTCGGCCTCGTCGGGGGCTGCGCGGCGGTCGTCGTGGGCTGCGCGGCCGTCCTCGGGTTCTCGGACAACATCTGGGGCCAGTTCCTGGCGCTGGCCACCGGACTCGCGATGCTGCTGCGCGCCCGTCTCTTCCGCTACACCTCGCAGGTCGCCTGCGTACTGGTGGCGGGCATCGGTGCGGTGGCCCTGCTGGTCCTCGGCCTCTCCCTGAACCCGCCGACGGACCTGCTGTTCGATCTGGTCCGGTACGGCGACCGCAGCTCCCTGGACATCCGTACGATCTGGCTCTCCGCGGCCGTCGCCGCCGGGGCCGCCCTGCTCACCGCGATCGGCCTGGTCATCCCCCGCAAGGGCCTCTCCCCGTTCTGGGGCCGCCTCCTCGACCTGACCGAGAGCACCGTCCTCCTCTCCCTGGTTCCGCTCTGCCTGGCCGTACTGGACGTCTTCGCCAGGGCCAGGGCCCTCACCAGCTGACGGCCGCCGCATCGTCACCAACTGACGGCCGCCGCATCGGCCGACAGTGCACGCACCGGCAGGACAAGGGCGGCCACGACGGCAGGACAGGGACGGCCGCGACGGCAGGACAGGCTGTGCGTGCCCGCCGGGACGGCCGACCCGGCCCGGCCGGGAGCCGCCCGGCGACCGGGGACGAGGCGCCCGGAGCGTGTCCCGGCCGCCGTCGCCCGCCCCGTGCGGCCCGCCCCACAGGGACTGGTACGCTGTGTGACGGCCGTTTGTGTACGCGCTCCCGGATCATCCTGAGAGCTGCGCTCATCGGACCCTCGCCTCCGAGTAACGGAAGACCCCCTGAGATCAAGACCAGGGGCGCTCGTGGGCGCATCGAACACCACAGAGGAGTACCGCGTGTCGCTCGACGCCGCTACGAAGAAGCAGATCATGGCCGAGTTCGCCACCAAGGAGGGTGACACCGGTTCCCCCGAGGTCCAGGTGGCCATGCTCTCCCGCCGCATCTCGGACCTGACGGAGCACCTCAAGACGCACAAGCACGACCACCACTCCCGTCGTGGTCTGCTGATCCTGGTCGGCCAGCGCCGGCGCCTTCTGCAGTACCTGGCCAAGAAGGACATCCAGCGCTTCCGCGCCCTGGTCGACCGCCTCGGCATCCGCCGCGGTGCGGCCGGCGGCGCCAAGTAACACGCCGTGAAGGGAGCGGTTCCCCCGTCTGAGGGGACCGCTCCCTTTGCTGTACGTACGATCGTTCGTACGTATGTATGTGCGGGGTGCGACGGGTCCGCCCGCACGGCCGGAATGCCAAGCTGAGCCGAATCTCAGTAATCTGGTCGTAGAACACCCCACAGACGAGCGAGAAGAAGACTCCCCGCCGCCGGTCCTCGGTAGTGGCCCCCGGACTCATCGACCCGGGTGCTTCGATCGAAGACCGGCCCGCCGATGGAGAGCTTCTCCGCAACCGTCCCCCGCCACACGGGCGTGGGGGCGAGAAGACGATATGTATCGGAGAAAACGCTAGTGGAGAACGAGACCCACTACGCCGAGGCCGTTATCGACAACGGAACCTTCGGCACCCGCACCATCCGCTTCGAGACGGGCCGTCTGGCCAAGCAGGCCGCCGGATCCGCCGTCGCGTACCTCGACGACGACACCATGGTGCTGTCCGCCACCACGGCCTCCAAGAAGCCCAAGGACCAGCTCGACTTCTTCCCCCTGACGGTGGACGTCGAGGAGCGGCAGTACGCCGCGGGCAAGATCCCCGGCTCCTTCTTCCGCCGGGAGGGCCGCCCCTCCGAGGACGCGATCCTCACCTGCCGCCTGATCGACCGCCCGCTGCGCCCCTCCTTCAAGAAGGGCCTGCGCAACGAGATCCAGATCGTCGAGACGATCATGGCGCTCAACCCCGACCACCTGTACGACGTGGTCGCGATCAACGCCGCCTCCTGCTCCACGCAGCTGGCCGGCCTGCCCTTCTCCGGCCCGGTCGGCGGCACCCGTGTCGCCCTGATCAAGGGCCAGTGGGTCGCCTTCCCGACGCACACCGAGCTTGAGGACGCCGTCTTCGACATGGTCGTCGCCGGTCGTGTCCTGGAGGACGGCGACGTCGCGATCATGATGGTCGAGGCCGAGGCCACCGACCGGACCATCCAGCTCGTCAAGGACGGCGCCGAGGCCCCGACCGAAGAGGTCGTCGCCGCCGGTCTCGAAGCCGCGAAGCCCTTCATCAAGGCGCTCTGCAAGGCCCAGTCGGACCTCGCCGCCAAGGCCGCCAAGCCCACCGGCGACTTCCCGGTCTTCCTGGACTTCCAGGACGACGTCCTGGAGGCCCTCTCCGCCGCCGTCACCTCCGAGCTGGCCCAGGCGCTCACCATCGCGGGCAAGCAGGACCGCGAGGCCGAGCTGGACCGCGTCAAGGAGATCGCAGCCGAGAAGCTCCTCCCGGCCTTCGAGGGCCGCGAGAAGGAGATCTCCGCCGCATACCGTGCGCTGACCAAGAAGCTGGTCCGCGAGCGCGTCATCAAGGACAAGGTCCGCATCGACGGCCGCGGCGTCACGGACATCCGTACGCTCGCCGCCGAGGTCGAGGCCATCCCGCGGGTGCACGGCTCGGCGCTGTTCGAGCGCGGCGAGACCCAGATCCTGGGCGTCACCACCCTCAACATGCTCCGCATGGAGCAGCAGCTGGACACCCTCTCCCCGGTGACCCGCAAGCGCTACATGCACAACTACAACTTCCCGCCGTACTCCGTCGGTGAGACCGGCCGCGTGGGCTCGCCCAAGCGCCGCGAGATCGGCCACGGCGCGCTCGCCGAGCGCGCCATCGTGCCGGTGCTGCCGTCGCGCGAGGAGTTCCCCTACGCGATCCGCCAGGTCTCCGAGGCGCTGGGCTCCAACGGCTCGACGTCCATGGGCTCGGTCTGCGCCTCCACCATGTCGCTGCTGAACGCCGGTGTGCCGCTCAAGGCCGCGGTCGCCGGTATCGCCATGGGCCTGATCTCCCAGGAGATCGACGGCAAGACCCACTACGTCGCCCTCACCGACATCCTCGGTGCGGAGGACGCCTTCGGCGACATGGACTTCAAGGTCGCCGGTACGAAGCAGTTCGTCACCGCGCTCCAGCTCGACACCAAGCTCGACGGCATCCCCGCCTCGGTCCTGGCCGCCGCGCTGAAGCAGGCCCGCGACGCCCGCCTCCACATCCTCGACGTGATGAACGAGGCCATCGACGTCCCGGACGAGATGTCCCCGAACGCCCCGCGGATCATCACCGTCAAGATCCCGGTGGACAAGATCGGTGAGGTCATCGGCCCCAAGGGCAAGATGATCAACCAGATCCAGGAGGACACCGGCGCCGACATCACGATCGAGGACGACGGCACCATCTACATCGGTGCCGCCGACGGACCGGCCGCCGAGGCCGCCCGCGCCACGATCAACTCGATCGCCAACCCGACCATGCCGGAGGTCGGCGAGCGCTACCTGGGTACGGTCGTCAAGACCACCACCTTCGGCGCGTTCGTGTCCCTCATGCCGGGCAAGGACGGCCTGCTGCACATCTCGCAGATCCGCAAGCTCGCCGGTGGCAAGCGTGTGGAGAACGTCGAGGACGTGCTCGGCGTCGGTGCCAAGGTCCAGGTCGAGATCGCCGAGATCGACTCCCGCGGCAAGCTCTCCCTGGTCCCCGTCATCGAGGGCGAAGAGGACGAGAAGAAGGACGACGCCGCCAAGTGACGTCCCGTAGTTCCGTGACGACGGCCCGCGCCTCCTCGAAGGCGCGGGCCGTCGCCCGTACCCAAACGCTTCTCAAGGGCACCAACGGCACCGGCACGGTCCGCCGCACCGTCCTTCCCGGCGGTCTCCGGGTCGTCACCGAGACGCTGCCCTCCGTCCGCTCCGCCACCTTCGGGATCTGGGTCAACGTCGGATCACGCGACGAGACCCCCACCCTGAACGGCGCGACGCACTACCTCGAACACCTCCTCTTCAAGGGCACGGCCAAGCGCAGCGCCCTCGACATCTCCGCCGCCCTCGACGCGGTCGGCGGCGAGATGAACGCCTTCACGGCGAAGGAGTACACCTGCTACTACGCGCGGGTCCTCGACACCGACCTGCCGCTGGCCATCGACGTCGTCTGCGACATGCTGACCGGCTCCCTGATCACCGCCGAGGACGTCGACGCCGAGCGCGGCGTCATCCTCGAAGAGATCGCGATGACCGAGGACGACCCCGGCGACTGCGTGCACGACCTGTTCGCGCACACGATGCTCGGCGACACCCCGCTCGGCCGCCCGGTCCTCGGCACCGTCGACACCATCAACGCGCTCGACCGCGGCCGGATCGCCCGCTTCTACAAGAAGCACTACGACCCCACGCACCTGGTCGTCGCCGCCGCCGGCAACATCGACCACGCCACGGTCGTACGCCAGGTCCGCAGGGCCTTCGAGCGCGCGGGCGCCCTGTCCCGCACCGACGCCGTGCCGGTCGCCCCGCGCACGGGCTCCCGCACCCTGCGCACCGCGGGGCGCGTCGAGCTGCTGAACCGCAGGACCGAGCAGGCCCACGTGGTCCTCGGCATGCCCGGCCTGGCCCGCACCGACGACCGCCGCTGGGCGCTCGGGGTCCTCAGCACCGCCCTCGGCGGCGGCATGAGCTCGCGCCTCTTCCAGGAGGTACGGGAGAAGCGGGGCCTCGCCTACAGCGTCTACTCGTACACCTCGGGCTTCGCCGACTGCGGGCTCTTCGGCGTGTACGCGGGCTGCCGGCCCAGCCAGGTCCATGACGTCCTCAAGATCTGCCGGGACGAGATCGACCGGGTGGCGTCCGAAGGACTGAGCGACGAGGAGATCGGGCGCGCCATAGGGCAGCTGTCCGGCTCCACGGTCCTCGGTCTGGAGGACACCGGCGCGCTGATGAACCGCATCGGCAAGAGCGAACTGTGCTGGGGCGATCAGATGTCGGTCGACGACATGCTGGC
Source organism: Streptomyces sp. NPDC058051 (assembly GCF_042885475.1). NCBI lineage: Bacteria > Bacillati > Actinomycetota > Actinomycetes > Kitasatosporales > Streptomycetaceae > Streptomyces > Streptomyces sp. NPDC058051. Next base: position 6,544 of record NZ_JBHVRW010000038.1, on the reverse strand, counting down.
CCGGATGGCACAGGTCACCCCCGACGACGTCCGCGCGGTGGCGAGCGAGATCCTCGGACATCGCCCCTCGCTCTCCGTCATCGGCCCGCTCAAGGACAAGCAGGCCGACCGCCTCGACGAAGCGGTCTCCTAACTCCTCGTAAGGAAGCAGAGCAATGAGCAAGCTGCGCGTGGCCGTTCTCGGTGCAAAGGGCCGGATCGGAGCCGAGGCGGTACGAGCCGTCGAGGCCGCCGACGACATGGAGCTGGTCGCCGCACTGGGACGCGGTGACAAGCTGGAGACCCTCGCGGAATCCGGCGCCCAGGTCGTCGTCGAACTCACCACCCCCGCATCGGTGATGGGCAACCTGGACTTCTGTGTCCGGCACGGCATCCACGCCGTCGTGGGCACGACGGGCTGGACCGACGAACGGCTCGCGCAGCTGAACACCTGGCTCACCGGCTCTCCGGAGACCGGTGTGCTCATCGCGCCGAACTTCTCCATCGGCGCCGTCCTCACGATGAAGTTCGCGGAACAGGCCGCCCGCTACTTCGAATCCGTCGAGGTCGTCGAGCTGCACCACCCCAACAAGGCCGACGCCCCCTCGGGCACCGCCACCCGCACCGCCCAGCTGATCGCAGAGGCCCGCAGGAAGGCCGGCTGCGCCCCGCAGCCGGACGCCACTGTCACGGCCCTGGACGGCGCCCGCGGCGCGGACGTCGACGGAGTCCCGGTCCACGCGATCCGGCTCCGCGGCCTCCTCGCCCACCAGGAAGTGCTGCTCGGCGGCGAGGGCGAGACCCTCACCATCCGCCATGACTCCCTGCACCACAGCAGCTTCATGCCGGGCATCCTGCTCGGCACGCGCCGCGTGGTGACCACTCCCGGTCTCACGTTCGGCCTGGAACACTTCCTCGACCTGAACTGACTGAGTCCCGCCATGCGCGCAAAGATCACTTACTTCGTCACCGCTGCCGTCCTCGTCTTCTACTTCGCCCTGGTCGGCAGCCGCGGCATCCTGCTCATCCGGCACGGCACACTGCTGACGGTCACCTTCGGGGTCGCGGTGCTGATCCTGCCGGTGATCGGGGTCTGGTTCCTCTGGAAGAACACCCAGTTCGTGGCGCGGGCCAACGCGCTGGCCGCGGAACTGGACGCGGAGGGCGGCCTGCCGGTCGACGAACTGGTGCGCACCACGTCGGGCCGCATCGACCGCGCGTCAGCCGACGCCGTCTTCGCACGGCGCCGCGAGGAGACCGAGGACGCCCCGGACGACTGGCGCTGCTGGTTCCGCCTGGCGGTCGCCTACCAGGACGCCAGGGACACCCCGCGTGCCCGGAAGGCCATGCAGCACGCCATCGCCCTGCACACGAAGACCGTCCCGGGACGGGCCACGCCGGCCGGATCAAGCCCGACCGGCGACTGAGGACCGTCCCTCGGTTCCTCCGGAGCCCGAGGCCACCGTGGTTGCCGGACGGTCCCGGCAACCACGGGCTTCAGTCCCGCCGGTACTCGTCCGCCCAGGCCTCGATCGTGTCGGCCGCACGGTCGAACGCCTCGGGCCGCGCCAGGAAGTCCGCGTTGTTGTCGGTGAGCAGGGGCTCGACCGGCCCGCCGCCCCGGCGTACGACGAGCAGGGCCTGTCCCTGCACCGTGCGCGGAAACCCGAGCCACCTCACCGGCTGCTGCACCGTACGGACGGCCACGACCCGGTTCCACGGCACGGTCGTCGTCGTGAAGAAGCCGACCCGGCGCAGACCGTGCCGGCTCACCCAGGCCCCGACGCGCAGCAGTCTCAGGGCACAGCCGATGACGACGACGGCGAGCCCCAGACACGCGGCGGCACCCTGCACCGCCCCGGCGAACGCGATGACCATCCCTGCGAGCATGATGAACGACGCGAGCAGCAGCAGTGAGGCCGCAGCCGCGACCCGCCAAGGTCCCGGGCGGTACGGACGTCGCCAGCTGTCGTGGTCGTCGAACGACGGCGCGATGTCCTCAGCGCCCGCGTCAAACGCGCGGTCGGCCGTCAGGAAGGGCAGGGGCACGACTGATCCTCACTCACAAGCACGCTCGATTGCTGTGCCCGGTGAGGCTACCGAGGAGGCCGGTGACCGGACCACCCCAGGGGGGCCGTAGGAGTCAGTGCCGGTGAGCGGCCTCGGTCTGCTGGGTGTGCGCAGGACCCTGGGCGGGGCTCAGGGCGGGCATGCCGAGGACCAGGGCCCCTGCGAGACCGGCGACGACCGTCAGCCCGACCAGCCAACGCCCGGCCAGCTGGGAGACGCTGGTGCGCTCCCGCGGGGGCGGGGCGACGTTACTGCGGAATCGGTCGGCCTCGGCTATGAACGAGAACGGGACGGATTCACGCCGGCGGAACATGAGGAAGCTCTCCTTGAACTCTGTTACGGATGCTGCTACTGAGTCAGACGCGCGACAGCCTCGTTCGGTGCCCGAAACGCCGAATTCGTCGAAGAAATCCCCGCACGACCCTTCCCGCCCTCGTTGTCAGTGGCGGCCCGTAGAGTGGGCGCCGCCCGAGCGACGCAATTGGAAGGACCCCGCCGGTGACCGAGACCCCCGAGCCCGCAAAGCCCAGCTTCCGCAGTGATGTCACCGTTGACCTGGTGAAACACGCCGCGGGCGACTCCGACGTCCTGTTCGCGGCCCGTGTCTCCACGGCCGGTGAGCAGTCCCTGGAGGAGGTCACCAAGGACCCTGAGCGCTCCAAGGGGCTCATCAACTTCCTGATGCGCGACCGGCACGGCAGCCCGTTCGAGCACAACTCGATGACCTTCTTCATCAGCGCCCCGATCTTCGTGTTCCGCGAGTTCATGCGCCACCGGGTCGGCTGGTCCTACAACGAGGAGTCGGGCCGCTACCGGGAGCTGCAGCCGGTCTTCTACGTTCCCGGGGAGTCCCGCAAGCTCGTCCAGCAGGGCCGCCCCGGCAAGTACGAATTCGTCGAGGGCACCCTGGCCCAGCAGGAGCTCACCGGTCGCATCATGGAGGACTCCTACCGCCAGGCGTACGAGGCGTACCAGGAGATGCTCGCCGCAGGAGTGGCCCGCGAGGTCGCCCGCGCGGTCCTCCCCGTCGGCCTGTTCTCTTCCATGTATGCCACATGCAACGCCCGCTCGCTGATGCACTTCCTCGGCCTGCGCACCCAGCACGAGCTGGCGAAGGTGCCGTCCTTCCCGCAGCGCGAAATCGAAATGGTCGGCCAGCAGATGGAGGAGCACTGGGCCCGGCTCATGCCGCTCACCCACGCAGCCTTCAACAAGAACGGACGCGTAGCTCCGTAAGCGGTGTCCGTATTGCGGCGTTTCATGAAGTTCATCTAGGCTGATCAAACGGACCCGGCACTGCTTGAACCCCCGAGCAGGCAGTGCCGGGCTCCTACTGCGTGTCCCCCCGAGGGGGCATTGGGCGCTGAGCAACGAGTAGCGTGTTACCCATGGCTCCGATCTCCACTCCGCAGACCCCCTTCGGGCGGGTCCTCACCGCTATGGTCACGCCCTTCACGGCGGACGGCGCACTCGACCTCGACGGTGCGCAGCGGCTCGCCGCCCATCTGGTGGACGCAGGCAATGACGGCCTGGTCGTCAACGGCACCACCGGTGAGTCTCCGACCACCAGCGACGCGGAGAAAGAGCAGCTCGTACGGGCCGTACTGGAAGCAGTGGGGGACAGGGCCCACGTCGTCGCCGGCATCGGCACCAACGACACCCGCCACAGCGTCGAGCTGGCCCGCACGGCCGAGCGCTCCGGCGCCCACGGCCTCCTCGCGGTGACGCCCTACTACAACAAGCCGCCGCAGGAGGGCCTCCTCCGGCACTTCACGGCCGTCGCCGACGCCACCGGTCTACCGGTGATGCTCTACGACATTCCCGGCCGCAGCGGTGTGCCGATCGACACAGAGACGCTGGTCCGGCTGGCCGAGCACCCGCGCATCGTCGCCAACAAGGACGCCAAGGGCGACCTCGGCCGCGCCAGCTGGGCCATCGCCCGGTCGGGCCTCGCCTGGTACTCCGGCGACGACATGCTGAACCTGCCGCTCCTCTCGGTCGGTGCCATCGGGTTCGTCTCCGTCGTCGGCCATGTCGTCACCCCCGACCTGCGTGCCCTCATCGACGCGTACCTCGGCGGCGACGTCCAGAAGGCCACGGAGATCCACCAGAAGCTCCTGCCGGTCTTCACCGGCATGTTCCGTACCCAGGGTGTGATCACCACCAAGGCCGCGCTGGCCCTCCAGGGCCTCCCCGCGGGCCCGCTGCGCCTCCCTCTGGTGGAACTCACCGCACAGGAAACGGCGCAGCTCAAGATCGATCTCGCCGCCGGTGGGGTAGAGCTGTAGTCACAGACTTCACAACTGAATAAGCGAAGAACATTCGCAACAGCGAGAACACAGACAACAGCAAGTGCACGAATGACATGCGCGCCACGTGCCCAAGCGGTACGTGGCGCGCGTGGTAAGGAGAGTCTTTTGAGCCATCCGCATCCCGAACTCGGCACACCGCCGAAGCTCCCGAAGGGTGCCCTCCGGGTCACCCCGCTGGGCGGCCTCGGTGAGATCGGCCGCAACATGACGGTCTTCGAGTACGGCGGCCGCCTGCTCGTCGTCGACTGCGGCGTTCTCTTCCCGGAGGAGGAACAGCCGGGGATCGATCTGATCCTGCCGGACTTCACGACGATCCGGGACCGTCTCGACGACATCGAGGGCATCGTCCTCACGCACGGGCACGAGGACCACATCGGTGGTGTCCCGTACCTGCTGCGACTGAAGCCGGACATCCCTCTCATCGGCTCCAAGCTGACCCTCGCGCTGATCGAGGCGAAGCTCCAGGAGCACCGCATCCGTCCGTACACCCTCGAAGTCGCCGAGGGTCAGCGCGAGCGCATCGGGGTCTTCGACTGCGAGTTCGTCGCGGTCAACCACTCCATTCCGGACGCTCTCGCGGTCGCCATCCGCACACCCGCGGGCATGGCTGTCGCGACCGGTGACTTCAAGATGGACCAGCTTCCGCTGGACGGCCGGCTCACCGACCTGCACGCGTTCGCCCGGCTGAGCGAGGAGGGCATCGACCTTCTCCTCGCCGACTCGACGAACGCGGAGGTTCCCGGCTTCGTACCGCCCGAGCGGGACATCTCCAACGTCCTGCGCACGGTTTTCGCCAATGCCCCGAAGCGCATCATCGTGGCGAGCTTCGCCAGCCACGTCCACCGCATCCAGCAGATCCTCGACGCGGCGCACGAGTACGGCCGCCGGGTCGCCTTCGTCGGGCGTTCGATGGTGCGCAACATGGGCATCGCCCGTGATCTCGGTTATCTGAAGATCCCCGCGGGCCTGGTGGTCGACGTCAAGACCCTCGACGACCTGCCGGACGACGAGGTCGTGCTGGTCTGCACGGGATCCCAGGGCGAGCCGATGGCCGCACTGTCCCGCATGGCCAACCGCGACCACCAGATCCGCATCGTCCAGGGCGACACCGTGATCCTGGCGTCGTCCCTGATCCCGGGCAACGAGAACGCGGTCTACCGCGTGATCAACGGCCTGACCCGATGGGGCGCCAACGTCGTCCACAAGGGCAACGCCAAGGTCCATGTCTCGGGCCACGCCTCGGCCGGCGAACTGCTGTACTTCTACAACATCTGCAGGCCGAAGAACCTGATGCCGGTTCACGGCGAATGGCGCCACCTCAGGGCCAATGCCGAACTGGGCGCCCTCACGGGTGTACCCAAGGACCACATCGTCATTGCCGAAGACGGCGTCGTCGTCGACCTCATCGACGGCAGGGCCAAGATCGTCGGCAAGGTCCAGGCGGGTTACGTCTACGTCGACGGCCTCTCCGTCGGCGATGTCACCGAGACCTCCCTGAAGGACCGCCGCATCCTCGGTGAGGAGGGCATCATCTCCGTGTTCATCGTGGTCGACAGTTCCTCCGGCAAGATCACCGGCGGCCCGGACATCCACGCCCGGGGCTCCGGCATCGACGACTCGGCATTCCACGCCGTCGTGCCGAAGATCGAGGAAGCGATCAACAGGTCCGCCCAGGACGGCGTGCTGGAGCCTCACCAGCTCCAGCAATTGGTCCGTCGCACGGTGGGCAAGTGGGTCTCCGACACCTACCGCCGGCGCCCGATGATCCTTCCTGTCGTCGTCGAGGTCTGACCCCGACAGGCACGAACTCCGGAGCGGGGCCCCCGATTTGCATCGGGGAGCCCCGCTCCAGTACGTTTACGGCTCCGCCTGACAGGGAAGCGCCGCGCACACTCATGCGCGGAGGGGACGCTGTAGGGGTGGAAAATTCCGACTCAAAACTTCTGTTAAAGTCGGATCCGCCGAAAGGCAAAGGCCCTTCCAACGGCCACCGGAATTCGAATCCCCACCCGGAAACGGGGACGGAAAAGGGTCTGGTAAGGTTGGAGCCGCCGGAAAGGGAAACGCGAAAGCGGAGAACCGGAAGGTGGAAATTGCGAGGCCCGCTTCGACCGGGAATCGGACGCGAAAGAGTCTGATAGAGTCGGAAACGCAAGACCGAAGGGAAAAGCCCGGAGGAAAGC
>NZ_JBHVRW010000037.1:0-53539 GCF_042885475.1 Streptomyces sp. NPDC058051 | reverse complement strand
CGAACTCCACGACGCCTTCGTCTCCCTCGCCTGCAGCCTCATCTGCTACAGACGCCTCAAGAAAGCCCGCTCATGATCGTGTTACGAGCTCTTACTGCCGACTTGCTGACCCCCTTCCCCATGTGGCCGGCTTTCCCGGCCTCGGAGTACTACGGAGTCTCCGCCCTGCCCGACGGCCATCAGCCGGCGATGGGCCTGCCCTCCACCGGACTGGAGGTCCGGCTTGGGGCGCCCGCGGGCAGTTCCCACGTTCACCACGGAATCGATCGACGGGTGAGGTGCTCAGCTCTACCCCGGCAGCATCGCCACGCTTACGCCGCAGGCTTTCGGCGTGGCCTCCCCACCGATACGTGGAATCGGCTTCGGAGTCGACCACCGGCCAGCGGTGGTCGTGCACTGCATCCGGCCCAGATCCGCCAGGTTCGAGCCGGTGTCGTAATTACGGGGCGTCAAGCACTGATTCCTCGCGTGCACCTTCCCGTCTCACTAGCCGGACCCGGACCGTCTGGCAGTGCCAGCCCGTCCCGACGTTGTCGGGGCTGCTTACCGCTCGACTCGGCATCCCCCGAGCCGAACTGCCCCCAGCTTCAACCAGGTTGCTGCGACAACCCGGCGGTGAAGGTCTCTCACCTCACTCGATTCCATGGCGCCTCGTGGCGCACCCACGCGATACGACAAGCTCGCGGTTCGATACGAAGCGACCGTCCTCGTCGCAGTCATCAATGAGTGGCTGTGACCAGCGCATTCGATACACGCCCTAGCAACTCGAAAGGCAGGGTCGCCCCGCCGTACCGCTGACGCGCCCCCCTGCTGCCATGCACAGCACACGTAAGGCACACATCACGCGGCGTCGTCTTCCATGGCGGCCACCGCCTCTGCCGCCTTGCGGGCCTTCTTCTCCGCCTTCTCCAACTTGGCCTTCGCCTTGGCCAGTTGCTTGGCACGGCGCTTGTGCATCTTCTTCGAGACCTCGTCCAGGCGGTCCGGGAAGAGGTGCCCGTACGTGTCCAGGGTCAGCGTCGCGGACTTGTGGCCCAGCATCGTCTGTACGACGTTGACGTCCGCGCCGCTGGCGATGGCGAGCGAGGCCGCGGTATGCCGCAGCTTGTGCGGGGTGACCTTGAGGTGCCCCAGCCCGGCCTTCACGACCGCCGGCGCGAAGAACCGCTGCCGGAAGTTACGGGCCCGCAGCGGTCCACCCTGCGGGGCGGTGAAGAGCAACTCCTCATCTCCCCGCCCCTGAACGTGGGGCTTCAGCTCCTCGGCCAGAAACCGCGGGATCGGCACCGACCGGCGCTCGTGGTTCTTGGGGGTGTCGAGGTAGAGCTTGCCGTTGTCTTCGGCGTACGCCTCGACGATGCGGGCCCGGCAGGCGTCCAGGTCGACTCGACCTACCTTCAGCGCGGATGCCTCACCCCAGCGCAGGCCGGTGTAGGCCAGCAGCAGGATGAACACCCGGTAGGGGCCTGACGCGTTGGCCAGCGCATCGACCTGCATGTCGTCGAGGTACACGTGGTCGGCTGGCGCCGCCTTCGGCAGGGGCACGCCGACAGCCGGGTTGACCGCCAGCCGGCGAGCCTTGACCGCGTAGCCGAGAATGCCGCTGAGGACGACGTACGCCTTGCGGACCGACCTGGGGCTGAGCTTTCTGCCGCCGGTCGCCTCGCCGGACAGCAGATCCGCGAGCCACTCGGCGATGTCCTCGAACTGGATGCGGTCCAGTGGGGTGGTGCCCCACTTGGGGATCACGTGGACGTCGAGAACGCCGCGATAGCGGCCCCGGGTCGAGCGCTTGAGGTGGATCTGCGCGGCCAGCCAGGACTCCGCCACCTCTGCGAGCTTCACACGCGCTGCCGCGGGGTCGCGGTAGGAGCCGTCGCTGAGACGGGACTCCATCCTCGTTCGCTCCGCCTCGGCGTCGACCTTGCGGGCGAAGGTCTTCATCTTCGGCTTGCCGTCGGGGTCGTACCAGCGCACGCGGTAGCGCCCCGGTGGCGTGCGACCCGTCCGCTTGGCGTCCGCCGCAGCGCGCACATACGCCGCGTGCCCTGTGCGGTCCTCAATCCAGACCCGGGCCAACTAGCACCCCCTCCGGTCATCACCGGACACGGACGGGAGCGGGAGGAGCAGGGTTGCGGGAGAGACCCCGAGCGCCGCGGCGATGACGACGAGATCGTCTATGTCGCAGCGCCGGTGGGCGCGTTCGGTGCGGCTGAGGGCAGTGTTGGTCGTCGGGCGGCCCAGCGCGGTACAGCGGGACGCGAGTTGGTGCTGGGTCAGGCCGCGCGCGAGGCGCAGATGCTCGATGGCGCGGGCGGCGTGGAGGCCGGCGGGGCCAATTTCAACGGGTCGGGTTGCCATGACAGGTAGCTGTAACTTGCATCCGGCCACCGTGGCAAGAGTTAGTTCCTCAAACTCTACACAAGTCGTCGCAGAGCAGAGTGGCATTCACCTCTCGAATTCCGGCACACCGCAAGACATTTCACGAGGGAGACCGCACTATATTCCCTCGACCCCTTGGAGGTGGGCAATTTGAGTGGCTATCAACCACGGCACCCTGAGCGCCGACCGCATCACCCCCAAGCTGCGGAGGTGCCGGATTCCGGCACCCCGAGCAACCGAGTCGTCGCGATAATTTTCGGCTTCCGCAGGAGTGATTTCGGCAACCGGGGATCCGCCCTTACTATTTGGCCTCCGCCAGTCACACCAAGAGAAGTAGTGCAGAGTTTCAGAACTAACTCTGGACTTTTCCCAGAGAAGTGTGGCTGTGTTGTCCAGGCCCGATATGCAAGACCGAAAAGGAGCCCCGTGCCGAAGACCTCTCCCCGTAGCACCACCGCCCCTGTCACCGCCTCGGCTGCCCAGCGCGGCCCGCTGGCCACCCCAGCAGAGGTCGCCGCGTACCTCGGGGTGCCGGTGAAGACGCTCTACCAGTGGAAGTACCGGGGCATCGGCCCCAACGTGCACAAGGTCGGCCGCCACCTGCGCTACCGCTGGCACGAGGTGGACGCCTGGCTCAACGCCCAGGCCACGTACGACCTCACGGTCTGACACCGCCCTTCGAGGGACAGCGAAACGGCTTTCGGCGAGCCACCGCCGAGAGCCGCACAGTCCCTGCCTCATCACCCGTGAATAACCGATCCGATGGGCCGGACCTTGCCCGTCCAGCCCATCAGGGAGGAACGCCTGTGGACGAACCTACGTCCTCCACCACCCCCATCGCATCCTCGACGCCCACCTGGCCACCCGTCGCCGTCCCCGGCCAGGCAGCCCCCGCGAAGCCCGAGCCCTCGCCCGCCGAGGACGAGAAACCTCCCCAGGCCCCAGAGGGCGCTGCCCTGTTGGACGAGCTGCGGGAAGCCGTCGCCCGGTACGTGATCCTGCCCAGCAGCGAGGCGCTGACCGCCGTCACGCTGTGGGTGGCCGCCACGCACATCCAGCCCGCACTCCAGCACGCGCCCCGTCTCGCGGTGGTCGGTCCGGTGAAACGGTGCGGCAAGTCCCGCCTGCTGGATGTGATCACGGAGACCATGCGCGCGCCGCTGATCACGGTCAACACCAGCCCTGCGGTCGTCTTCCGCGCCATCGGCGACGACCCGCCCACTCTGCTGGTGGATGAGGCCGACACCATCTTCGGCAGCATCAAGGCCGCCGAGAAGAACGAGGAGCTGCGCGGCCTGCTCAACGCCGGGCATCAACGCAACCGGCCCGCCCTGCGCATCTCTGGTCCGGAGCACAAGCCGCAGGCGTTCCCCACCTTCGCCATGGCCGCTCTCGCCGGCATCGGAGACCTGCCGGACACGGTCATGGACCGTGCGGTGGTGATCCGCATGCAGCGCCGCAAGGGTGGTGAGCGGGTGGAGCAGTTCCGCTCCCGGCGTGATATCCCGCCCCTGCATCGCGTACGCGATCGGCTGACGGCCTGGCTGCACCCCCTGATGGACACCGCAGCCGACCTGGTACCGCCGATGCCGGTGCAGGACCGGGCGGCAGACACCTGGGAACCGCTCGTCATCGTGGCTGAACTGGCTGGCGGCACCTGGCCCGAGCCGGCCCGCGCCGCTTGCGCGGCCATGTGCGCGACCGAGGCGGGCAAGGGCGACGAGTCGAACCTGAAGATCCGACTGCTGCAGGACATCCGGCGTACCTTCGCACGCTGTGGTGATCCCGGCATCATGCGCACCCGGGACCTGCTGGACGAACTCCGCAAGGACCAGGAGGCACCGTGGGCGGAGTACGGCGACGTCGGCCTGAGCCCGCGCCACCTGGGCATCCTCCTTGAGGACTTCGAAATCAAGGCCGCCACCCACCGCTTCGAAGGCGGCCGGCAGGCCAAGGGCTTCGCCCGCCTCCGCTTCGCCGACACCTGGGCCCGCTACTGCCCCGAGGAGCCGACACCCAACAGCGGCGACGAGAGCGCCGCCCCCGCTCCGGGCATGCACCCGTAAAGACTCGTCGCACTCGTCGCGTCGCAGGTCAGCCCGGCGACGAGTGTCGTCGCCGTGACGAGTCCACTCGTATCACGCCGGCCTCCCGTACCTGCTCTGACCAGGCACGCGACGAGTGCGACGAGACCGCGCCCCTCCTACGAGCCATACCAAGTGCCCATGGCACCCCCTCTCCCCGCCTGGAGTACCCCGCTTGCCTTCACGCACCGCCCAAGCCCCCGTGCCGGTACTGACCACAGCGATCCGCCTCGGCGTCGCCCTGGTCGGCACGATCGGCTTCGCCCTCTCCTACGACGCTCTGCGGCAGATGGCTGTCGCCATCCACGTCCGCGGAATCCTCACGTACGCCTTCCCCTTGGTGATCGACGGCTTCATCGCCATCGGCGTCGCCGCCCTGCTCATCCTGCGCACCGCACCCTGGCGATCCCGGCTGTACGTCTGGGCACTCGTCGGCGTCGCCACGATCACCAGTATCTGGGCCAACGCCCTGCACGCCGTCCGCCTCAACCAGCAGGCTCACGCGGCCGGGTTCCACCTGGACGACGTCACCGTCGGCGCCCTGTCAGCCATCGCCCCGCTCGCCTTGGCCGGAGCTGTCCACCTCGACCTCGTCATCCGCCGCCACCCGACGCGCCACGTTGAAGAGGCCGAGGCCACGAAGAGCCACAACGTCCCTGGCCACGGCCACAACCACGCCTACCGCGCCGAGCCGGCTCCGGCATCCGAGGACAACGCCGGTCTGCCGGAGCACCCAGAGATGCCCGATGTTGCCGGTCCCCCAGGCGGCGTGGCGCGGGACGCCGTCAATGTGCCGCGGGCCCGGAAGCCACCCGCTCCGGTAGAGAGCCACGACCGTGACGCCGCATTCGACGAACTACTCGCCCTCGCCCGCACGGCACCGCCGGGACGCGGAGGCCGCGCTTCACGCCGCAACATCGAGGCGGCGGTCCGAGACGCCGGCTTCCGTATCGGCAAGGACCGCCTGACCCAGATCAAGGACCAGGTCCAGGCCGAACTCGACCAAACCGCCCGCCAGCGACAGACCGAGCCCGACAGGGAAACCGCCAGAGTCCTCTGAGGCTCCCAGTCGCGCCTGTCGTTCTGGGTGCTCGACCTCCGCTCGTCCTCGCGCTGCCCAGTGCGAGGACGAGCGCCCATCGAATCTCGGTGCCACCGCACCGGCAACACCACATGGAGAAGTACTCGATGCCCGACCCCGACAACGAACGACTCACCAGTGAACGGGAGAAGCCCACCACCTCAGCCATCGCGTCAGCAAGGTATGCCGCTGGACCGTCCAAGGACGGCCCCGACGGCGATGCCTCCGCCCCGGGGGTGGCGGAGGCTCTCGGGCACCAGGGGGTGCCCGAGGGCGAACAGCCCGTCGCTGCCGCTGTGCCGCTGCCGCGTGCTGCCGAAGCCGCCGCGCTGCACCGTGTCGCCCGACGCCGCAAGCCCGGCCCGAATGGCCAGCGCAAGGAGCGTGTCGACGCCCGCTACAGCGTCGATGAGAAGACCGAGATCCTCGCGATGGCCCGGTCGCTGAACATCGCTGGCGCCCATTACGTCGGCACCGTTGTCATGGCCCACGTCCACGTCCACGGCGACCTCGGCCTCCCCGGCCAGCGGACGCCGCTCGACGACTACATCGACGAGCTGACCGCCCTCCGCAGCGAGGTGGTCAAGATCGGCCACAACATCAACCAGATCGCCAAGAAGCTCAACTCCGGTGGCCATCCACGCCCCGTGGATACCGCTGTCTTGGCCCGGGCCGAACACACACTTACCTCGGTCAGCGCCACCGTTCGCCACATCGCGACGGCAGCGAACCAGGCTGTCTCCAAGAATGTGGCCCGGTGATCGCGAAGATCAGCAGCGGCAAGGAGACCGCGGGCCTGATTCGGTACCTGTTCGACACGAAGAAGGCCAAGGACCATACCGATCCCCATCTGGTCGCCTCATGGGACGGCTTCGCCCCCGACCCCGGCCGTACCGACGACTTCAGCGCCACCAGGAGCCTCCTCGTGGCCGACCTAGACCTGCACGTCAAGCAGGCCCGGCGGCTCGGCCGCGCGCCCGAGAAGCACGTATGGCACTGCTCTATCCGCGCCGCCGAGAGTGACCGCATCCTCAGCGACGAGGACTGGGCCGACATCGCCCGCCGCGTCGTGGCAGCCACTGGCATCGCGCAGGACGGTGATCCAGACGGTTGCCGGTGGGTCGCCGTCCGTCACGCCCCCGACCACATCCACATCGCCGCCACGAAGGTCCGGGCGGATCTCCGCACGGCACGCCACTGGAACGACTACCTCACCGCCGACCGTGAACTCGCATCCGTCGAGAAGGAATACGGCCTGCTCCAAGTCGTACGCGGTGACCGCACCGCTGCGAAGCGGACCACCCGTGCCGAGCAGGAGAAGGCCCGCCGCGTCGGCCAGGAGAAGCCCGCCCGCGAACGGCTGCGCTCCATCGTTCGCACCGCCGTGGCCGCTGCTTCGAGCGTGGAGGAGTTCGTCCACCTGCTCAGCCATATCAACGGCGTGCTCGTCGAGGTCCTCTACTTCCCCTCGGGAGACGTGCGCGGCTACAAGGTCGCCAGCGAAGACACCACCAACGCCCACAACCAGCCAGTCTGGTTCTCCGGCTCCAAACTCGCCCCGGACCTATCCTTCCCCAAGATCCAAAAGCGCCTTCAGAGCATCGCCCCACAGCCCGCTGGGAAGTCAGGTCAGCGCAGGCCCACCCCCTGGCACCAGGCCATCGCCACCGCCGAACGCATCCCCCATCACCTCGACCAGACGGACGACGAAGCTTCCCAGGCCCACCTTGCCGTCTTCGGCGAGGCCCTCGACGCCCTGCCGCTCCTTGCATCTCAAGCCCTGCGGCCCCAACTCCGACAGGCGGCGTACGCGTTCGAGCGTGCCACTCGCTCCCGCATCCGGGCCGAACACCACCACGCCCGCGCACTGCGCGGCGCAGTACGGGCGATGGTCCGCGCGCCCGCCCCCGAGGACGGCGCCGTCCTCGCGATGTTCCTGGACGCGGCGATCCTCGTGGGCATTGCCGCCGCCCGCTGGCACCAGCTCCGCCACCACGACCAGCAAGTCGCCGCTACCCACCAGACACTGCTCCACCTCCAAGCTGCCTACGACCAAGCCGCAGCCGCACCCCTGGCCACCCTCGCCCAGCGCCGACCGCCCCAGCAGACCGTGGACCTGCACGTCCGCTACGTGCGGCAGGCCCTACCGGATCACGCCCCGCAGATCACCGAAGACCTGGCCTTCGACGCGCTCACCGCCGTCCTCGCTGAGGCCGAAACAGCAGGCCACGACGCGGAACAGCTGCTCCGGCAAGCCGTCGATCAGCGTGCCCTTGATGATGCCCGCTCCCCTGCAAGGACCCTGGCCTGGCGCATTCAGCGCCTCAGCAAAAGTCCAGTGCCCAGTACCGGCGCGGCGCAGGCCCACAGCGCAGCACGGGTCGATATCGCAGCAGTGCACCCCTCCGTTCGATCTCACGGAGCAGCAGCCGCCCCGGCCGGGCAAGCACCGCGGGCACAGCGCCGTTGATCACGACTCCGCGGGCAACGCGGGCGCGCGCTGCACAGCGTCGTCGGTCACAGATCGAACTGCGCCCAGCCAGTACCACAGCCGCACGCAAGTCCCCAGGCTCGTAGGCTCCATCAGACTCTTCCCCCAGAAGACGTATGTCCGGTATCGAATGGCCGTATGAGACTCGCCCGGATCACGCGGTCGCTGGCGCGCAAAGCCGGTGCCAGTTCTCCCCGCAACTCATCCGGGAAGGTCCCCGCACCGAGGGCACAGGCCCGCACCAAGGCGCGGCAGTCCTGCGCTTGCCGGTCCGTGGCGATCGCCGTGTACAGAGGGTGCGCCAGGTTCTCACGAGCCGCGTAGCCGTCTTCGGCGTCCGTCGTCCTGCGGTGGAGATCCTCGACGACGCGGTGCGCATCCGGCGAATCGACGGAATTGATCGCGTCAAGGACGGTAAGCCCGAGCCGGATACCGAAGACCGTCATCCCAGGTTCGGTCTTCCACTCCAAGTAGGCCGTCACCAGGTCCGCCAGGTGGCCGTCGACCGGCTGCCGGGCGTCGCGGCGGCACAGGACGGTCAGGCATGCCGTGACGGCTTGCTCCCACGGATCGCCGGGCACCGTGTCGGCGAGGAGAGCAGCGGACCGTCTCGTGTCACCCACAACGAGTGCGGCGAGTACGGCTACTTGGCGCCCGTCGAGCATCCGTTTGCCCATCCCCCGGTGAGCTTCGATGTGTGATCTGGCCTCGGCCCATCGTCCCGTGGTGGTGAGGGTGCGTGTGCCGTCGGCGATGAGCACACGCCACAGCCATGCACGGACCTCCCTGCGGTCCTCGTCGGTCGCGGTGAAGTCTGCCGGTACGACGACGCCCTCGAACCGGGCGGCTGTGCCCGCCTCGATCGCCACGTACAGGTCCAGCAGTCGCTGACGTCCCTCGTCCGCCTGGCCGGCGCGGATCTGGAGGCGTGCGAGGTTGACGACCGGTTCGAGGCTCCGGATTGCGCTCATGCCGGGCAGGGGACAGGCGTGGAGGTAGGCCGCGGCGTGCTGGTGGCACAGCTCGCGGGCGAGGTCGGGAAGGTCGAGATCGGAGGCGATGAGCGCTGCCTGGTTGTAGACGGCCGACGCGAGCACTTGGTCGCTCTTCTCCACCGCTGTGGCGGCGAGTTCGACGAGGTTGCCCACGCGTTCGGGAAGAGGCAGACACGGGGGCCGGGATCGGGCGACGAGCGGGAAGCGCTGGGCTATGGGTCCGTGTGGGTCCATGAGTTCCCCCGGCATGAGTGCGAACTACGGAGACAACGGTGCCCGCCAGCCGCATCCCGGCGGGCGCGGGGCGTCATCTCTACATGCGGTGCGTCACTGCCAGTTGACGACGATGCGGTTCAGCGGGGTGTCGAGAGCGAAGAGGCCGGGGCGCTGCTCGATGGTGGGGGCGTCGAGGGGCTGGATTTCGAACGTGGCCTCATGGTCGCGGTACTCCCGGTCCCAGGTGCGGATGACGTCGGCGACCTTCCCGGCCAGCTCGTCGCTGCCGGGACCGTGTCCGATGACTCCGAACTCCCAGAGCTTGCCGCCCTCAGGAGTCTTCCGTTCCGACAGGCGTCGCGACAGGTAGGTGACGGCGCCTTTGTCGACGACCGCCGTCGACGAGGGGTAGGGGTCCTCCGTGAGCAGAGTGCCATTGGCGCTCCGGGGGAACAGCATCCGGATCAGGCCGGAGGGGAGGGAGCAGGTGACGAACAGTTCCATCCACTCGGGCGACTCCATGGCGCGGACCGTCATGCCGGTCCACTCCTCCGTACGCGACTGGTCCAGGACGCCGGTGAGGGCGTCGGCGTCGATGTTCTGCCCGGCTGGGGCTTGCAGTCGTACGGTGCCGTCCGCGCTGAGCGGGATGGCACGGCGATCGTCGTCTGCGATACCGCGGCGGAGCGGCATGAAGGTGTTCATCTCGCTGCTGATAGACACCCATCGGCCGTCGTGCTGCTCGTAGGCGATGGAGCGGGACACGGTGCCCTTGAGGCGCTGTGGGACAAGGAGCCGCCCGCCGGGCGCGAGCTGCTGGAGCCAAGCGTGCGGTACGCCGTGCGCGCCGACAGTGGCGATGATCCGGTCGTACGGCGCTCCTTCGGCGTAGCCGATGGCCCCGTCGCGGGTCACCGCCTCGACGTTGGTGATACCGGCCGCGGCGAGGTGCGCCCGGGCGCCCTCAACCAGATCATCATCGACGTCGAGGGTGGTCACGTGTCCGCGCTCGCCGACCAGTCGGGCAAGTAGGCCGGCGTTGTAGCCGGTGCCGGCACCGAGTTCGAGGATGCGCTCGCCGGGCTGGGCGTCGAGCTGGTCCAGCATGAGGGCGACGACACCCGGCTGGGAGGCGCAGGAGATGGACGTGCCGTCGGTCTCGTACTTGATGTGCACCGGTTGGTCGGCGTAGGCGTCTTCGAGCGGCACGTCGGGCACGAACACGTGGCGGGGCACGGTCCGCAGCGCATTCTCGACGGCGTGCGTGCGGGCGTGTCCGTCCGCACGGAGTTGGTCGACCAGTGCGTTGCGGAGGCGCTCGGCATCCGCCGCGGCGGTGGTGATCGTGTCGGTGTTCACCGCGCTGACGCTATCGGCGTCGGCCGTTGTCTCGGCGGGCGACGCGGTGTTGTCACTCGTTCCCATGACTACCTCTCGTGCGATGTTGGACATGGCGCTCTGGTCACCCCGGAGGAGCCCGGCGCGGTTGGAGTGGAAGATCATGTGGTGGGCAATGACGGCTCGCAGACCGCGCGCGAGGGCGCCGCGGTGGGCGAGGGAGGCCAGCGCGGCACCCGCCCGCTCAAAGGCAGTCACCCACCCGTCATGCCCGGCGAGAGGGCCGCTTCGGCGACACAGGCTGTGGGCGTCGGCGGTCATCAACTTGCGCATTGCAGGCGCCAGTTCCGCGGCCCGCTCGGCGGGCAGGTGGTCGGTCTTCGGCCGGAGCGCGGCCACCTTCGCCCACACGTCGCCCTGCTCGAACCAGTCCAGGCCGGCCGCCCGCATCATCGCGCTCGCCAGCAGCACGGCGGTTTCCCGGCGCCCGAGATTCTCCGGGCCAGGCTGGTAGGTGAGCAGGTGGCGACTGTCCTGGTGGAACAGCTCGTGGGCGATACCCATGGCCTCTGTTCCGCCGAAGGCATCGGTCTCGGGTTCGTAGATGTCGGGCAGCCAAGACACGGTCGTACCGTGGTCGACGAGGGCGCTCAGCAGCCCTTCAACGGCGGGTGAGGGCTCGGCAGCGCGGTACCGCAGCGGCCAAGGACTCTTGTTCATGAACCACCAGCCGGTGAGCTGCCCGTCCGCTTCGGCCTTGAGCAGGACAGGGGCGAGTCGCTCGGCGATGGCGCGCTGAGCGCTCTCGCGGTCGGCGAAGGTGATGTTGTGCTGCTGCCAGCAGTCGGAAGGGTCCGGGGGCATGCGAGGGTCCTTCGGTCGATGAAGTCAGGCGATGAGCAGGCAGGCATCCCACGCGGATCGGGGCGGTGCGGCGGTGCTGGGCGCCAGGAGTGCCAGGGCGATACCGGACGCACCGTCGAGGAGCCCGGGCCCGCGTTTCTCGTCCCGTATGAGTTCTACGGCGGTGTGTGCCGGGTTGTTGCCCGGCGGAAGGACTGCGGCCAGGAGTGCTGGGAGCGTGGCGTGAAGCTGTCCGATGGTCGAGGGATGTGCGTCGGCGGCGGCGCGGGCGGCAACGTGGGCGAGACCGGCGAAGCCGTGGCACAGGGTGTTGTCCGTCGTGGCATTGAGCTGGGCGGGGTCGGTGAGGGCAGCCACGAGTGCGTGCTCGGCTTCCACCTGGCGGCGGGTGTCGCCGAGGGCAAGTGCGGCAAGTTGCTGGGCCCGGGCCAGGCCGGCGGTGCCGTAGCACCATGACGGGCGCCGCGGTGCTGACGGGGTGAGGCGGCCGGTGCGCAGCTCACTCCGGGTGACCCAGTACGGCCAGGCCGGGCCTCGACCGGTGTCCTCCTGCCAGTGGTCCAGCCACGCCAGGATTCGGCCCACTGCTTCGTCGCGGCCGTCGACCGAGGTGCCGTGCCGGGCGGCGAGCGCCAGCAGCGCGAGCACGCCGCCGATGCCGTGGGCCATGCCATTGTTGGCGTGCCCACCTGGGAAGCGGTCGTCCGGGCGGCCCGAGGGCCCTGTGTCCGTCCACCAGCCGGGCAAGTTCTCGCCGTCGTGGGTGACCCGTTCGGTGAGGCGTACGCAGTAGTCGAGGACAGCACGCAGGGCGGCGCTGCCAGGGTTGCGGCGCAGGAGGTAGGAGCCGTAACCGCTCAGGCCGCGAATGGCGTCGAACTCCGCGAGCGCTGGGAGGAGTCCGGCGTCGATGCGGCGGTGTGCGGCTTCGACGCGGCGGCTCACGCCGTCAGCCATTTGTCGGTCGAGAGTGTCAGTGGCGCGCTCGTAGGCGCCGGGCAGGTGATCGGCGGCGCAGGCCAGCGCGTGCGCGAAGGCGGGCGCCCCGTAGAAGGGGTGGCTGTCGGGGCCGCTGGTGAGCGGTTCGCGGGAGGCGGCGGCGAGCCAGTCATGGGCGCGCTGCCACGGCCCCAGGCCGGCCGCAGCCCGCTCGATGTGCAGGAGCGCGATGCCGGACAAGCCACGGGCAAGGTGCTGCGAATGACGGACCGCCGGCCCAAGGTAGGGCGTCTGGGGGTCGGCGAGCTGCTCGGCGACGGCGTCTGCTAGGTCCAGCACGGTCTGTGCGGTCACGGTGTCCTCCCCGAGGTACGGGCGGTCCAGGCCAGGGCGGCAGCGCGGGCGAGGTAGAGGCAGACCTCTTCTTCGGGGAAGTTCACCGCGATCTGCCGTACGAAATGGACATGCAGCAGCGAGGTCAGGACGTCATCGAGGGCGATGCCCTGCGTGTGGGGGCCTGGCAGGTGCCGCCGGTAGGCAGCGAGTGCCGCGTCGCGATCGGCCCACGCCGACACGATGGACGCTCCCCCAGCGTCGGCGCGCAGTGCCGACCAGTCGTCGCCAGGGTCGGCCAGACGTACGGCATCGGTGAACTGCGGGCGCGGTGCGGGCACGGGAGCCGAGGGCGGGATGTGGTCGATCAGCCAGCGCATCCCGGCCTGCGTGCTGCCCAGGAACGCGGAAGCGATGGAGACGGTGTGTGCGGCAGCCAGCGTGCGCTCGTGTGGGCGCAGGGGCTGCGAGAGCTGGCCCAGGACGGCGCGCGAGTCCGCCCGGAACACTTCCTCGGCCGCGTCCCATGCTGCGCCGGAACCCCAGCGGCCCATCTCCCGGTATGAGGTGGGGTATCGCAAGTCCGCCAGGAGACCGGCGCGGCGCAGCTCGTCGGCCCACGCGCTCACCGTCCGGGCCGTCTCACCGAACGCCTCCGGCGTGGGGATCGCGATACGCAGGCGTAAGTGCTGCTCGGGGTCACGGAAGCGGATGAACCACCATGGTGGGTCACCGAGCCGTTCGAGGAGATCGGGCAAGTGGCGGGAGAGCAGAGTGTTCTGGCGGCGAGCATCTCCGTACAGGGTCGCCAGTAGCACCGACGAAGCGGCCGGAGTCTGCATCTGGGCCGTGGAGAGGGCACGGGCCGGGGTGGGAGCGGGCAGCGCCGGCCACGTCGGCGGCCGGGTCGCCTTGAGCGGCACCACTACCTCGTGAGCGCGACCGTCGCACCATCCGAACGCCTCCGGTTCTGCGGCCTCGACGAGCATGGCCAGGCCCGCGCGGTCGAGGTGCCGGCGCAGCAGCGTCCGGTGACCGGACTGGTCAAGGTCCAGGAACAGACGCCGGTCGTCCTCCAGGAGGTAGACCCGCTGAGGCAGCCGCCGCCGAGCCTTCCAGTCGGTGAGCGCGGCGTCCCACTCGGACCGCGGACGTGTGTGGCCAGGCAGCTCGGCCGCCTCCAGACGCCACCGTGCCGGGGCGAGCACCGTGCGGCCGTACCGCACGCGTGGCAGGAACGGCATCGCCGCTGCGGCTCCCCAGTCGAACTCGGTGACCTGCGCGCATTGAGCGCGGAACAACTCGGTGAGGAATCGCGCCAGCGGTGGAGTGTGCGTGTGGAGGTTGAGCGCGTGCATCCCGACGGCTTCGATGCGCTGGCCACGTTCAGGGGCAGCCACATACATGCGGCGGCCGTCGCACCCGACCGCGAGGTCCGCGGGTGTGAGGACGTCGTCCTCGTGAACTCGGTGTTCCTGGAGGCTGATCACGGTGGGCAGGACTCGTGAGGCGCGTGTGACGTGAGCGCTCTCCGGCAGGAGCGGCGGAAAGGAGAGCTGCGCGGGCACGGTGTTGCTGTCGGCCGTCGGCAGGTCAGCCAGCTCGG
Source organism: Streptomyces sp. NPDC058051 (assembly GCF_042885475.1). Lineage (NCBI taxonomy): Bacteria > Bacillati > Actinomycetota > Actinomycetes > Kitasatosporales > Streptomycetaceae > Streptomyces > Streptomyces sp. NPDC058051. The sequence continues at coordinate 39,210 of NZ_JBHVRW010000037.1, read as the reverse complement.
CGGCCAGGGTCTCACGGCCTGCGGGGGCCAGGACGCTGAGGAATCGGCCCGTGGAGACGCCGGCGCCACGCGACACGCTCACGACCTCCAGCCGGAACCTTCCCCGCTGCAACTCGCCCACGCCGGCCGCATGGACCCGCACCCCCACCTCCAGGTGAGGCGGCAACCGGGGTTCGTCAGGCCCTACGTCCAGGGCGTCGATCAGCTCGTCGGTGAGAACCACCTCGTCGCGGCCGTCCAGCACGGCGGTCTGCGCGAGCCGTACGAGAACATCATCCCGAGCGGAGACGCGCGGCCGACGCGCGCCCGGTGGGGTGCCCGGGTAGCCATCGGGGTAGCCGGTGCCGCTGTCGGCGACGACTTCCTGGAGCGGCACCATCGTGCCGATGCCGTACCGCTCGTAGAACCGCTGGTGGTACGCGCCCCACGCCGCGGTGCCGTACGGGCGGGCGCTGACTCGGGTCAGGATCAGGGCGGCGCGCTCGACCTCGCGGGCAACCGCGTCCGGCAGTACGAACTGTGCGTCCAGGCGCAGGTCGAGCGCGACAGGATGGTGGCGCAGGCCGGGCACGAAAGCCCTCATCCGCGCTGCGACGCTGTCTCGCCCGCCACGCGAAGTGCACTCCTCCAGGGCGGTCTGGATCGCCCGCAGCTCACGCACCTTCTCCGCGACCGGAGGGAGGGTATCGGCGTTGATCGCGTCGAGCTGATCGAGTAGATACCCGAGGGCGTCGCTCTCGGTGCTCGGCGCGTGCAGGCTCGTGATCAGCACACGCCGCTGGATCAGTTCCAGGAGGAGTCGGCGCACTTTCTCCGGTCGGGCGTCGGGGAACTCCGCCTGGAGCTTGTCTGCGAGCGGGCCTACGCGGATCGGCGCCCGCGTCGCGGCGAGGACCGCGCGCACCGGGCCGGTCAAGGCCAGAGATGCCTCAACCGCGCGAGCCCGATCGTCCCGGGCGTCGGATTGGAACGGCACGATGAGCCGGTCGCCGCGTCTCGTCACGGTGTTGTTGACGACCACGGACAGCCATTCGAAGAGGTCGGAGCAGGACTCCAGCCGTTCGACGACGGCGGCCAACCACTCCGCGCTCGCATGGCCGACAGCCACGTGCCCCACACCCCAGCTCGCGCATGCGTGCGGGCCGAACTCGGCGGTGGTCACACCGGCGAAGAGCCCGAACGGCGTCGCCCGGTGCTGGGAGCGCAGCAGGTAGCGGGTCACGGACAGTGTCGTACGCCGGACGTCTCGTGTTGACGGCTCAGCGGCCGTGCACACGGCCCGTACCCGCGCGGCCAGGTCCGGGCTGGCGTGTTCCAGGGCTTCGGCAAGGTAGCCGTTCGCCCAGGCGGAGCGCAGCCAGGCGACGCAGGTGGCGGACCCGTTGGCGGAGCGATCGTCGAGGTCCGGAAGCGGAGGACCTGGCAGCGCCGGCTGGGCAATGACTCGAACGAGAGCGGTCGTGCTGGTTCTGAATGCTGGAAGCGGAGCAGCCACCACCACTACCTCCGTAGGTGAGGAACGGGCGGCTGGTGCCGCCACGCCGCAGGGCGCGGCGGCACCAGCCCGTAGAGACGTGGAGCATCGGGTCAGGCGACGTTGGTGGTGCAGGCGCCGCAGGTGGTTCCGCAGTTGTCGTCGGTCAGGTTGACCAGACCCGCCGGGTCAGCGACCTCGACGAGGGAGACGTCCAGGTCGAAGCCGTCCGACGTCCCCTGGGTCTGCTGAGTCGCGAAGGTGCTGCTCGGTACTACGTTGCTGCGTGTCATGCCAACTCCTCTGAATAGTTGAGATGTTGTTGTGCAGTGGCGCCCGTCTCCGACAGAACGGCACAACAGCACCGCGTGTCCGGAGGCGGGAGTCTGTTCGGACGGCAGCCGACCGCCGCTCCGGGAAGCAGGCGCACGCCTGAGCCTTGACGCGGCCGAGACACGGCTTGCAGGAGCAGTCCGGGGCGTGTTGTCCGTGCCGCTGAAGTGGTTCGAGCCAGATCACGGGGACTCCAGTGCGCCCGCACCTGAGCCACCAGTCGCTGGCCGCCCATCTCCGAGCCGTTCGCCTCCACGCACCGGACGCGGCGTGCACACTCCATTGCCATCTGCCAGCGGGGATGGAGGCGGACGACATCCGGAATGGGCACGATCGCCGTCGGGGTGCTCACGCGTCACCCCTTACGAGGAGTTCCGCCCAGACTTCCTTGCCCCACGGACGCCCCTTCGGCCCGTGCAGGTCATAGCCCCAGCGGTCGGCGATGCCGTCGACCAGGAGCAGACCACGGCCTGACTCGTCGTCCTCACCAATCTGAACGAGGACCGGGAGGCGCGAAGGCGCCCGGTCCACCACGCCGACACGGACCCGTGTCGCGCTCGGACGCCCAACAATCAGACGGATCGAATGACACGGGGTATGCCGGACGGCGTTCGCGATCAGCTCCGACATGATCAGCGCAGCGGCGTCAGCAAGGTTGTCGAGGTGCCATACGCCGAAGGCGTCACGGACGAGTCTGCGGCCGATCTCGGCCGTGGACGGCTCGCACGGGAAGGTCTGGCTGTAGGCAGGGTGTCCGGTGGGGGCGGCCTGAACCGGCTTGATGAGACTCGTCATTGGGGTTGAGCCTTCGCGTTGTCTCTGCGCCCGGCTCGCCCCTGAGAAGCGTCAGGGGCTCGCTGGGCCGTCAACAGCCGCCCGGACTGCGGAGTGGTGAGCGACCGACACCCACACAACTCCCTTTCACTGCAAGGTGATTAGGACGATCAGGCATCCACCCGATGGAAAGACCTAGGGCGATTTGACCTTTCCTTTACGTGGCGGGTGAGCGGGCACGAGAGCTACCGTGCGTGCATGGACACCACGCGCAACACGGTTCTTGAGGCGTGGATGGCCGAACACGGCTACAGCTCCAACAGCCTCGCTGACGCTGTGAACAGGGCATTAGAGCAGCTGACCGGGAGGCCCGGCGGCCTCGACGGATCATCGGTCCGGGCCTGGAAAGCAGGCCGGGTCACGTGGCCAAAGTCGGCTACCCGCAAGGCACTTGAGGAGGTCAGCGGCCTGCCCACTGTGGCTCTAGGGTTCGTGCCACGGGGCCGGCCTTCGCCCGCTCCAGCCCCACCGCCCCAGGAGGACCCCGACATGAAGCGCCGTATCCTCCTCGGCGGTATCGCGGCTGCTGCCGCCGTAGCAGCAGCCGCTCCCGGCACCGCCGCGGCCCGCCGAATCGGCATGAGCGACGTCGACCGCCTGAACAAGCGCTTCGCCGACATCATCGCCAGCGACCACCGTCACGGCGGACAACTCGGTATTGAACAGCGGGCCGCCGCACTCGCCGACGAGGCGCTGAACCTCCAGAACGCCGGCAGCGCCACCCAACGTGTACGCAGCAGCCTCTACGCCTCAGCAGCGGCGTTCCGCTCATCGGCGATGTGGGCGGCCATCGACGGTCGCCGCTACGACGTCGCCAAGGCGCACATGCGCGAGGCGCAGGCCCTCGCCGAGATGTCCAGCGACCAGGCCATCAAGTTCCGCATCTGGAGCCACGCGGGCACCATGTACCGGCACATGGGCCGCCCCGCCGAGGCGATCGCAGCCAACGACGTCGCCCGCAATCTGCACCTCACCCGCCGTGACCCGCTGTTTGCGTCCCTGGGCATGGCCCGGCAGGGCGCCGTCCACGGCGCGGCACAGGACCGCACCGGCACCCGTCGCGCGTTCGAGCAAGCACAGGAGGCCATGCTGCGCGCCGACCCCGCCGACTACCGGCCGGTGTGGATGCTCGCCTTCTACGACCAGGCCGAGCTGGACTCCCTGGCCCTGTGCGCCTACCTGGCACTCGGCGACTACCCAACCGCCGAATACCACGCCCACCGCTGCCTGTCGGCCCTGCGGCCCCACATGGTCCGGTCCCGGGCCATCACCACGACCCGGCTCGCACACGCCCAGCTCGCGCAGAGGGCCGCCGACGCCGCCACGGCCACCGCGATGAGGATCCCCGCCGAGACCGCTACCCAGCACGCCCGGGTATCGCGCATGCTCCAGGAGTTCGGGGCCGCGCTGCGCGCCACCGCGCCGGGCAGCTCCACAGCGCAGACCTGGACCGAGCACACCGCCTCATGGAGGATGACCGCATGACCACGGCGCCCGTCATCGAACTGCGCACCTTCACCACCCTCGACGCCGCCCGCGGCGATCTCCTCGACGTATACGCCGATGTGCGCGCCCCGCTCCTCCACCTGCCGAACTACGCGGTCACCGCATTCGGCGAGCGCCTGGACCGACACGGCGACGAGCCGGGGTTCACGGCCGTCCTCGCCTACGCGGACGGACACCCGGTCGGCTACGCCTACGCCAACACCATCGAACACGGCGACCGCTACTGGCAGCGCACCAGCCCTGCGCCGGCGGAGAAGTACACCGAGCGCCCGGCCGTGGCCCTGAAGGAGATCGGCGTCCGGCCGACCTGGAGGAAGACCGGCACTGCCCGGCGTATCCACGACGCCCTTCTCTCTGCACGCGACGAGCCGTACGTCACTCTCATGGTCAACCCGGCAGCCGGCGACGGAAAGGTCCATGCGCTCTACAAGTCATGGGGGTACGAGGACATCGGTCATAGCCAGCCGTCACCGGCCTCGCCGACCCTCGCTGTGATGATCCGCGCCACCGGCTGATCTCATGCGCTGTTCCTCCCCCACGTCGCTCCGCGTAGCACCACCCGCACTTCGTCAACGGGCCATCCCGATCCCTGAGGTCCGGATGGCCCACGCCGTTGGGCGGGAGGCCAACCGGACGGAGCGCACCCCTGCCTCCGGCCCCAAGCGCAAGCCGCCACACCTTCGGCCTCCTCACCTCTGCCGCGTGCAGGCCCGCACCACCGCCGCCCGATCCCGCGAGTGCGTACCCTGCATCACCAACGCCACCCGCCGTGTGTGCTCGGCCTCACGCTGCATGCTCTCTCGGTACCGGAGCCACCTCTTTCCCATCTCACACACTGTCAGGCACAGAACCGCGAGCCCCGAGGTCCCCCCGGCCAGTGCCCCCATCACATCGAACACCGTCATGTCCTGCCCCTCACGATCATCCGACTGGTGCGGCAACACTGCATGGGGTGCGGAATTTCCCTCTAGTGTTGGGAAACGCGAAAGAAACGGGGAGGAGACAAGTTGCCGGGCGGAAGGCGTCGCAAAACCGAGGATGCGACCAGTACCGAACTCAAGGAGCTCGCGGAACACCTAAACGAAGCCCTCCATGCGTCCGGATACAAGTCTCCTAACGATCTACTCCGTCGGCAGCTCACACGACTCCCCGACAAGAACACTGTGTACGACGTTCTCGGCGGCCGACAACTTCGCAGCCTTGAGAAGACACTTCAAATCGCTGCGTTGCTCGGGCTACGCCAAGCATCCGTCACTGCCCTATGGACCCGAGCCAAGCTACGCAAGGAGCGCGATGAGCTCGCGCAACGCGGCTATGTGCCCGAAGTGTCACCCGTCGGATGGTTAGAGATCCCTATGCCGGCACAGTGGCTCGAGGACCTGCTCCGCAGCCAGGCCACCGCTGCGGAACAGTTCCCGTACGAACTGCTCGGCGTCCACAAACCGCCGCTATCCGAGGTCTACGTTGAGCAGGACATCCAACCCCTCTCCCCCGACGGCGCCAGCGGGCACCCATCGCAGACCGGCCATCCTGTGCCAACCATCACCGCCGCCCTGTCAGCACACAGTCACCTCTTCATCACCGGAGGACCTGGAGCTGGCAAAACCACTCTCGGGCAGCACCTGGTAGGCCAGATCGCCCGCTACTGGCTGCGAGAGCATCAGGCAGAGGAACCCTGGTGCCGGGAAGCCGTCGCCGCTGTCCGCGTCACGTCAACCGACCTACTGACGCCGCGGGCCTGGCGCCAGCAGTTGAGCGATGCGGCAGCGCGTACAGGCACGCTGATGAGCCCGGTCAGCCCAGACCACTTCGCCAGACGCCCTCACGGCGTACGGTGGCTTGTCATCATCGATGGGCTCGACGAAGTGTCTTCTCCTGCTATCCGGCAGACGATCCTGGAGAAACTGGCACGGGAGATCAGGCCGAACAGTAATTGCCGTCTCGTCATTACGTCACGACCCCTCCCTCAGTCCGAACTCAAGCCATTCGAGAACACATCAAGCATTGGCTTCTACACCTTGAAGGGCTTCGACGCTAGCCAGCAACGCGCCTTCGCGCAACGCTGGTTCATAGCGCAAGGTGTCTCGGACCCAGCGTTTGAAGCGCAGAATTTCCTCTCAGAGGTCGACCAAGCGGGCCTACAGGAGATACTTCAGGTTCCGCTACTAACGACACTCGCTGCCTCATTCCGCAGTCGAAATCCGCACGCACCGCTGCCCCGGGGACGAGTCGCCCTGTACGAGACGTTCCTGACCGAACTCAGGACAGCACGCGAGGGGAATGCTGGCATCATCGCCCGCTTCCGCGAACGGTGGCAGGTCAGAGGGCTCGGCCTGCTCGCGGACTGGCTACTGGCACACCAGGACGACATAGTGACGCACCTGGCGTGGGAGCGCATCGAGGCACAACCCTCGAAGTCACTGCTGCGCGAGGCAACACAGTGGCTGGCCTCGCAGCTCCCGGAGGGCCTGAGTTGGCCAGAGCGGGCAGAAGGTGAACTTGGCCAGTTCTTGGCGCAGACAGGGGTCATGACCTTCGACGGTTCCGATCTTTCCTTTCTCCATCAGTCGTTCGCGGAATTCATCGCAGCACGGGACGAGGCCGCCGAGATCCCGGCGGACTTTCCAGACCTCGACGTATGGTCTGCTGCCGTCAGCAACGCCGCCGCTCGCAATCGGATTCTGTTCACGTTTGCTCTCTGGGCAAGGATGCCTGGAAACGATGTGAGCCTGATTATCCGTCACCTTTTGGCTGGCGACCTGGAACACCGGATCATGGCACTACGTCTAGTCACCGCCGGCGTTCCGCTGGGGGAAGCGCTAGAGGGGTCAATCATCAACCGCCTGATGGACTTTGCCGATGACTCAGGCAAATGGACCCTATCGCCTGGCTCTCAAGTCCTCTCCGAGCTATCTCAGCTGCGCGGCAACCGGCGCCTAGCGGCCCATCTCCGGAAGATAGCTGAGACCGAGGGACTTGCATTCGCTCTGCGGATCCAAGCGGCGGCGGCCTACGCAAACGCCGCCTCTCTCGTGGAGGGTGTCGAACTACTCAAAACTCTTTCGGAATCTGCAGACCCAATCGCAGTGCTCAGCTGCTGTCGTCACTTAACCTCTCTTGACCCACAGGGAATTCCTTTCCGGGTCCGCAGGTTGAAGAACCTATTGACTGACCCACGCGCTTCTAACTGGGAACGTCTAGGCGCCGCTGAGCAGCTCATGGCTATGGGCTACACGGATAACCTTGTCGACCTGGCTCGCACAATACTGACTGGCCCAGAACAGAGCGGTCAGCACCTGGAGCGCGCCGGAGAACTGTGGTTCTCACTGCAAGGCCACGACGCCGCAAAAGAAGTAGCTGAGGCAATATCAGGAAGGACCGATAATCAATTCTGGTCTACGAAGGGCCTGGCCATGACGATGATTCGATTCGGTCTGGTTGAGCAGGTGATCCCGTTCGCTCGCCGTATCTTCGACGAATCCTCCAGCGATGACGACATCAGCGAATTCGTGACAGCCTGGATCGACAGCGCCGGATCTACCGCAGCTGATCAAATCGTCGAGGTGATGCGAGAGCACCCTGCCTGGAACGTGGATGAACGACCCAGCGTCGCACACGACCTCCTCCTCAACGGCTTTAACAGCCAGGCTGCTGAGCTCGTCCGTATAAGCCTCGCCGCCACTCCGCACAAACCGTACAGCCTCCACTTGGAACTCATGACGCTCGTTCGAGCTGTAGGCCCCGAAGCAGCAGACGAAGTGCAAGAATGGCTAGAGAAGCTTCAGGGTTCCTCCGAGGATTACGCGTCCTCAATGGCGGATTTGATCGAATCCGGAGCAACTCCAGGCACCTTCCTTCCCTTCGCAAGGAGGGTCCTCCACCATCCGGGCTCCCCGGACAAGGCATTCTCGTCAGCGGCCAGGATGCTCTTTCGGCACGATCGGCAGGCAGCTTGCAAGGAGGTCATAGAGGCATTGCAGGCTCGCCCATATAGTGGTTCGGCGCTGCGTGCCCGTCTCTTGCCGATCCTGGCCGAGCACAACGAGGTCACGGCCGTGATGGAGATGGGGCAAGAACTGCTCGCCGACCCAGGGCTAACCGTGCCAGAGCTCCAAGCGGTGGTCAGCGCTTGGCTGGTGGCGGCTGGCCGCGAAGCTGCATGGCAGGTCGTGGCCCGCGTCAAGACTGCTGTCATGCTTACGGTCGACCAGCTCATGGCCTTGGCCGACCTGTTGACGAGCCAAAACCTCACCCACGTAGCCGCACCACTACTGTGTCAAGTTTGTATCGCGCCAGGCGTGGCCGTCGAGACACGCTGGCGTGCACTGCAGGAGATCATCAAGATGGGGGCCGAACGGGAGGCTGGCCAAGCCCTACGTGAGGCCCTGGTAGCACCGTCGAGTCAGGCCGAGGCGTTGATCCTGCGAAGGCTCTTGGCATGGCTGACAGCATCAGAGTGAACACTTTGGCAGCCAATAGGAGTGAGGGACGACTGCCATCACCCGCCCCGATAGATGTGTGGACCTCCAAGTGCCGCGAGAGGGGATAGCAGCTGTTCTGGAACTCCCGGCAGATCACTGGCCGAAGCAAAGCAACTTCTCGCAGGGCACTCCGTGCTCGTCGAGTAGGTCTGACCACGTCGGCCCCCACTCAGCACACCATCCACCGGCACACGTTCAGCACACATCACAGCGGGAAACCGCGTGAAGACATGAGAACTGCCGAGGAAAGACTTCCCAGGCCAGGCACCTTGCACCCCGCGTTCTCCCAGTTCACAGCCCCACCCAGGGAAAACTCCTAAAGCGGGTGTCGCAGGTTCGAATCCTGCCGGGGGCACCAGGGAAAAGGCCCCGGACCGATCATGGTCCGGGGTCCTTTGACATCTACTTGTTCCAAGTGGACACGGCGACGGCGATGCAGTCTCCGGTACCGATCTCCTGCTGTGCGGATCAACAGCAGAGAACCTGTGCCACGGCCTGGCTGAAGTCCCCGGTCGCGAGCGCCTTGGCCGGGATCGTGAAGTACAACGTTCCGGCGTCCCCCCAGCCCCATCCGAGTTCGGCATCCTCGGCAAGCTGGAGGAGATGCACGGCTGGGCCGTCGGCGTCGCGGGACGACACCTTGAGCGTGTACGAGGTGTCCGGCCAACCGAAGGCGCAGTGGCTCCCGGCGGTGTTCCCGTCGAGATCTCCCATCTCATCGAGAATGAGTGATGCCGCGCCCCAGTGCCGGCCCCTGTCGAACTCCACGTCTTCGTCCTCGACGTCCCAGCAGTCCGGGAGCATGGCTGCCTCAGCCGCCTGGACAGGTACAGCCGGGTAACGTCTCGCTGGTTCGGGTGCCCTCGTCTCCACTGCTCGTGACGGATCGGCGGAAATGACGCGGTATGCCGCAGACTCGGACATGTCCAGTTGGCGGTACTCCTCGTACGGCAAGTCTGGATCGAGGTAGAAGAAGTTGAGCAGGCCGGGCCGTGTGGGCAGTTCGTTGCCCAGCCAGGTAGCCAGAGCATCGGTGTCCAGCACGGCATGCAGGGACAGCGGAACCCCGCTCTGCTCGGGCCAGCAGGTCTCCGGTTCGAGGAGAGCCGGCCCGCCAAGTCGGCATTGCCCAGTGGCCTGGACAGTTCCCGCCGGGCGGACCAACTGAAAGCCTCGGCGGGCCATGGCGGCAAACTGCCGACCGGCCTTCTCGCCGAGCCGTTCTGTACATGCGCGGCTCAAACCGGCAGGGTCGTCGAACTGCATGCCAGGATCCTCTCAACCTCCGCTCGCTCTCTACCACTTGGGTGCGAGGCGCACCCCTTGCCCGCAGACAGACTCTGACATCTATGCCTGACATCAACAGCGTCGGACAGAGGCGTACATGAGCCCACCGGCCTTCCCGCTGCCGGGCAATGCCTCCCTGCCAGGGGCAACTGCGGGTCGAACTCCTGAAGCGGGTGTCGCAGGTTCGAATCCTGCCGGGGCACAACGCATTACGTTGCTGACCTGGGTTTTCTCTCAGGGAGGCGTCTCATCCGGCCTCGGACTCCTCGTCCGGGTCGTTGCGTGAGCGTGCGTGAGCGGTGCGTGAGCAGCGCGTGAGCGGACGGGGGTCGATCTCCCGAACATCACCCACCGGATCGCCGTTCTCCTGGATGCCCCAGAGGCCGGCACCGGCCGCGTGAGCCAGGGGCGCGGCACCATGACGGAGGCCGTGGAGCCGGATCGGCGGAAGTGCGACGCTTCCTGCCGCCGACCGCACCTGGGCGGGGGTCACCCATTCGACCTATGGTCACGCTGCGTATTCATTCCGTTACTATGGATGAGGAGGTGGCTGGGGCGCAGTGCCGGGCCGACGTTCCATCGGGGTTCATGGCGGGCCTGACGTCCGAGGACCTGACCCGCGTTTCTCCTGTCTGAAGCCACCGAACACCCAGGGCTCTCGGAAACCCCGCCCTGGGCTCCACCCCATGACGACTGCGAGGCAGAGATGGGAATTACGTGATCAGACGAACAGTCTGGCGGGCCATGGTGGCGCTGAGTTGCGCCGGCGCCCTGCTGGTGCCTGCCACGTCGGCCACCGCCCAGGCGGGCGAGGGCAAGCTGACGGTCAATGTGTTCAGGGAGTTCGCCGCGGCGGGCACACTCAATCCGCAGATCCAGACCGCCTTGTCCGGGGCGACCATTCGGGTCACCAGCGAGCAGTCAGGACAGACACAGACTTACCCGGTCGGTCCCAACGGGACCATCACCATCGACCTGACCACCTGGAGACGTTCCGGGGGGAAGTACAAGGTCGAGCTCATCGGCTGGCCGAACAAGTACGACCCGGCCACCGGCACCGGCTTCCTGCAGCCGTCGTTCGCCGGCACGGGGCTGTCCTCCCACCTCAACTTCGTGGACCTGGAAGACGGCCAGGACGTCACGCTCAACATGGCCGTGTGGAGTCCCGACGACTATTGCCAGGACAACCCCACCCTGGTCACGGCCTGTCAGCAGGCGGCGACCAAGCCGGGTGAGAAGACGTTGGTCACCTTCCCGTACAACTCCCGCGGTGACACCCAGGGCAATACCACCAACCCGAGGCCGATCGCCACGGTCCAGGACACCGGCGCTGTCTACGGGCTCGCCTACCGCAAGAAGGACAAGCGGATCTTCTCCGGGGCCTACGCCAAGCGCCACACCGAGTACGGACCCGGCGGCCAGGGCGCGGTCTACGTAACCGACCGGACCACCGGCGCCACCAGTCTGTTCACGACGGTGCCGAACGCGGGGACCACCACGCACAACCAGAGCAACCGAGTGGATGCCCCGTTCGCCAACCGGCCCGGCAAGGAGTCCCTCGGCGACATCGAGATCTCCTCGGACGGCTCGGAGCTGTACGTCGTCAACATGAACGACGGCAATCTCTACACCTACGACGCGACGCAGACCACTGCCACCGGTTTCAAGCGCGCACCGGTCAAGATCCCGGATTCCGCCTGTTCCCCTCCCGGCGACTGGCGGCCGATGGGACTCGGCGTGCGGGACGGCGTGGTGTACGTGGGCGGCGTCTGCTCCGCCGAGAGCACGCAGGACCCCACCAGACTGCGGGCGGTGGTGTGGACGTACGACCCCAACACCGCCACGTTCGGCGCGGCGCCCATCGTCGACGAGCCGCTGAACTACCCCCGCGATCCGGCCCAGGACCCCACGCCGGCCAACTGGAAGCCGTGGACGCAGGACAACCTGTCCCAGTTCCCCACGGGGAACATCACCTACCCGCAGCCGATGCTCAGCGACATCGAGATCGAGCGGGACGGCAGCCTGGTACTGGGATTCCGTGACCGGTTCGGCGACCAGTCCGGCCTGGTGATCCCCAACGCCAACCCCGGCGGAGGCATCGAGAGCACCGTCACGGGCGGCGACATCATCAAGGTCTGCCACAAGTCCACCGGCACCTACCACTGGGAAGGCAGCACCGACTGCCCCCGCCCCCGGGGCGGCAACGAGTGGTTCACCGGCGACACCTACTACACGGGGACCGGCCATCGGGAGACGGCACAGGGCGCGCTCGCGCTCCCGCTCCAGCAGACCACGATCGCCAGCACCGTCCTGGACCCGTATCGCACCATCAACTCCGGCGGGGTCGGGTGGTTCGACCGCACCACCGGCTACCGCGACGCGGCGCAGGACGGGTTCGGTGTCGTCTACGACACCGACGGCGGCTTCGGCAAGGCCCATGGCCTGGGCGACCTGGAACTGCTGTGTGACGAACCGCCGGTGCAGATCGGCAACCGGGTCTGGTTCGACGACGGCGGCGGCTCCCAGAACGCCCGGTACGACGAAACCCTCGGCATCCAGGGTGTGACCGTCACTCTGAAGGACTCGTCGGGGCGGGTCATCGCGACGAAGAGGACCAACGCCAAGGGCGAGTACTACTTCGACCATCGCGACGGACTCCAGCCGAACACCGACTACACGGTGGAGTTCGACAAGAGCACTGTCGACACCAGCAACCTGCCCCCCTATGTCACCTCACCTGGTGACCTGATGTGGACGCCCACCACGGGCCGTGACCCGGCGACCAACTCGGACGCCCAGCCGACCGGTGGTGACAACCAGGCCACGACCGCGGTTGCGAAGGTGACGACCGGTCCTCCCGGCTCGGTCGACCATGACTTGGACGCCGGGATGTGGGCGGGCACCTGACAGCCGCCCGTGTCAGCCGGGGATCCGGGGCGCGCCGGTATGGGTGGCCCGGATCCCCGGCTTCTTCCGTGCTCAGGAGAACAGGGGGGCACCGAGCGGACGTGCCCCGGTGAACCCCGGCAGCACAAGAAAGGTGCCGGAGGCGGTGGCCGTGGCGAAGGAGGCCAGTTCGTCGCCGTCGTCCAGGCGCTGCTGCGTCGCCACGAAGGTGCGCAGTTCACGCTGGAAGCAGATGAACAGCAGCCCGTGGTCCTCGGGTCCGTTGGCGTAGCTGTAGCCGCGCCGCAGCATCAGTCCGCTGCCTGTGCCGCTGGGGTGGGCGCGGCGAGCGTGGGCCATGGCCGGGACGAGGTACCGGCCCTGCGGGGACTTGGCGCCCAGGTCCATGGGTGCGCCCGAGCCGCCGCCGCTCAGTGGCGCCCCGTCCCCGCGACGCCGCCCGACCGCCCGTTCCTGCTGTGCGAGGTCCTGGGCGAGGAATCGCGCGGTGTCCAGCCGCAGGCGTCGCACCACCGAGACCGTGCCGCCTCCCACCCGGGGCGGGGCCGACAGCCACACCTCCTTGTCCAACTCCCTTCCGGTGCGCGGTGCGACGATCCCGTCCAGGAACCCCAGCAGATTGCGCACCGGCGCCCGCTGCCCGGCTTGTCCGGGTGGTGAGGGCGGTGCGGGGGGCCGGAAACCATGCTGCGACCAGCGCGGCGCCGCCGAGTGCTCCTGGAGCCATGCCCTCAGGGCGGCGTCGGCCAGCGTGACCGTCTGCGGGTCGGACGCGCAGACCTGGATCATCAGATCGCCGCCCCGGGCCGAGTCGGGCATCTCCTCCCGGGCGAATCCGGGCAGTGCACGTGCTCCGGGCAGGTCGCTGTCCACGGCGGCCACGACACGTGGGCCGACCCCTACGGTGACCGTCAGATCGCCCGGTGGGAGTCCGCTCAAGGCGGTAGCACCGTCCCGCGTGGTGAGAGCGCGCACGCGGGCGCCCAACTCGGCGACGAGTCTTCCGCTCAGGCGCACGAAGTCACTGTCCGGGGTGTCCGGGTGCCCGGCTCCCGGCAGTTCGTAGACCGACAGGGCCACATGCTGCTGGGGCTGCACCGGGCGGTCGACCCCGGCCTGACGGCTGCCGCGAGCGGACACGGCCACCGGCCCCGCCACCGGGGTCGCTTCGCCCCCGGAGGCCCTGACAAGAGACACCCCGTTTGGGGAAACGACCGGCCTTCCCTGCGTACCGGCCGCGTATCCGGCCATCCCGCCGACCGCCACGGCCGCCGTGCCCCCCACCAGCGCCCTGCGCCGCAACGGCCGCCGTTCCGTGCCCGATCCACCCAACTGTGCACTGTGAGCATCCATGTGAGTACTCTAAGTCAGCACCTGCTGTCCTTACGGATCGGAAAAGGCCGCACATGATGCCGCTCATCGCCCGCCGGGCACATGGCCGTTGGCGCGCCGCGACGCTGGGTGGCGCGCTGACTGCCTCGCTCCTGTGCGCTGGCTGCTCGGGAACGTCGGCCACCGACGACCACGCCCCTGGCCGCTCGACCCGGCCCGCCACCATCCGGGTGCCGGCGCAGGCGTCGACGATCAACGCGGCCCTCGACCGTGCCCGCCCCGGCGACCTGGTGCTCGTCTCACCCGGCGTGTACCACGAGAGCGTCCGCATGCGCACGGACCGCGTGGTGCTGCGGGGCACCGACCGCAACCGCGTCGTCATCGATGGTCAGGGCCGACGCTCCAACGGCATCGTGGTCACCGCCGCAGGCGTCTCCGTGGAGAACCTGACCGTCAGCAACCACCTCCTCAACGGTGTCCTGGTCACCGGCATGAGCGACGCCGACGGCGGACTCGCCCGCGGCAGCGACGGCTACCAGCACCTCGACCCGGCCCGTTTCCCTCCCCTGGACGGCTTCCGCGTCCGCTACGTCACCGCCCACGCCAACGGGCTGTACGGCATCTACGCGTTCAACGCCCGCAACGGCGTGATCGAGCGCAACTACGCTTCCGGCAGCGCCGACTCCGGCCTTTACGTGGGCCAGTGCAAGCCCTGCCACGTTCTCGTCCAGGACAACATCGCCGACCACAACGCCATCGGCTACGAGGGCACCAACGCCAGCGGGCCCATCTGGGTGCTGCGCAACCGGTTCACGCGCAACCGGGTCGGTATGACCGTCGACAGCGACTACCAGGAAGCCTTCGTACCTCAGACCGGCGGAGTGATCGCCGGCAACCTGGTCTCCGACAACAACGCCCCCGACACCCCCGAACAGGCCGACGGCGGCTTCGGGATCGGGATCGGCATCGCCGGCGGCCAGCGCAACGCGCTCCTGCGCAACCGCGTCAGCGGCAACTCACGCGCCGGTATCGTGCTCGCCTCCCACGAGGACGTACCACCCTTGAACAACCGGCTCCAGGACAACACCCTGTCCGACAACGCGGTCGACATCACCTACCAGGCATCCACCCGAGCTCCCGGCCAGGGCAACTGTCTGCAGGGCAACACGCTGCACCGCACCCTTCCCGATGACCTCCCCCGCACCGCCCCCTGTCCCGGCGGAAACAGCCGGTCCTCCGCCGCGGCGCCGCGCACCCGCACCGCCCCTCCACCGGCCGGCATCGCCTTCCTCGATGTCGCACCACCCCCCGCGCAGCCACAACTCCCGCAAGCCCGGACCGCACCCGCCGCACCCGCCCTCCATCTGCCCGGAGACGTGCACCCCGACCGCGTACCCCTCCCCGCCCCGGACCTGCTCGCCACACGCCCCGGTCAAGGTGCGGCCACACGATGACGCCTCCACACCGCCGCACCCTGCCGGTCCTTCCCGCCTGCGGCATCGCGCTGACCCTCCTGACCCTTCTCGGCGCCTCGGCCTGCACCCAGAACAAACCGCCTGCCCCGGCCACCGCCACCGCCCCCGCTCTGACCACACCACAAGCCGAACTGCTCGCCCTCACCCGGTTCACCAACTACCGGCGCGGCAGCTCCCAGGTCACAGCCGACATCCCCGTCCAAGGACACGTCGCCCGGCTCACCGGCCGCCTCGACTGGCGCAACGGAACCGGCCTCGCCATCCTTCAAAGCGGCGACGGCACCCTCGAAGCCACACGCAACCTCCTGCGCTGGAACCGCACCACCGTCTCCATGCGGCGCAACTGGACCGACCCTCTCCCCGCACGCCCACCCCGCGACGACTGGAACGAACACCCTCTCGCGGCCCAGGCTTCCGCCATCGACACCACCCTGCTTCTGCTGCTCAATCTGGCCACAGACCGCCCGGACAACGCCCAGTTGCTGCTCCACAGCGGCGCCCGCCGCCTCGGTGACGAGAAAGTCACAGGAGTTCCCGTCACCGTCTTCGCCGGCCCGTCCGCCACCACCCCCCAGGGGTCCGCGCGAGAAGCGGCCCGCACCACCCCGGGCCGTACCCGCTACTGGATCGACGAGGACGCCCGGCTCCGCCGCTTCTCGGCGCGACTGGGCGGAACCACCGACTGGCTGGTCGCCACGTTCCCCACGTGACATCCAGCCCCACTCGCCGGTGACTGGCTGTTGTCCGGTCGGAGTCGGCCCGGTGGCTGTGCGCGCGGCAGCCGGAGCCTCCATGAGACCCGGCGCGGTTCACAGGCATGCTGCGCGCGTTCTGTGAGAAACCCGATGCGCGTCTTGTGAATGATGCACGGTTCCGGAGATCATCTCGTGGCGGACGAGACCACCCGGGGGACAAAGCGGCGCAAGGACAACCCGCCCGCCATCGAAGAGCCAGCCAGCAGTCGCGGACCCCACGAACGACAGCCGAAATCCAACGCAGAAGGATGTCAGAACGTGCGCTTCGCGCAGAAGATGATCTGCATGATCGGCGGCACGGCCATGGTGGGAGCCCTGGTACTCGGCGCCGCGCCCACTGCCTCGGCGGACGACACCAGAGACAAGCAGTGGCAGAACAAGGCCTTCGACATCGACACCATCCACAAGACAGCCACGGGGAAGGGCGTCACTGTCGCGGTCCTCGACACCGGTGTGAACGGCGACCAGGCAGACCTCACCGGCAGCGTCCTTCCCGGGAAGCGCTGCAGTGACAAGAAGCCCGCAAATCAGGAAACCAAAGACAACCTCGGCACCAACCTGGCCTCGTTGATCGCCGGTCACGGCCACGGCGCCGGTAACAGCGAAGGCATCCTGGGGCTCGCGCCGGACGCGAAGATCCTCCCCGTGGACATCTTCCTGGTGGACGGCATTGTCATCGGCGAAGCGGAGACCCGGGCCTGCGAATGGGACAAGGCGATTCGCTACGCCGTCGACCAAGGCGCCGACGTCATCAACATCTCCCAGTCGCCGGACTTCACCAAGGAACTGGACCAGGCCGTCGCCTACGCCCTCGCCCACAACGTCGTCATCGTTCAGAACGCAGCCGACGACAACGTCGAGGAGGAGCAGGGTCTCGGCACCGTCCCCGGAGTCGTCCTGGTCGGCGGCTCCACAACAACCGGCGCCGTCTGGCGGGAAGAGGACCACGGCTCGAACCACTCCGAGTCCCTGATGTTCACCGCCCCCGCCAAGACCATCAAGGTCGCCGACGCCGACGGCACCTACCAGACCATCAAAGGCAACACCGCCGCCGGCGCCATCGCCTCCGGTGCCTTCGCGCTCCTCAAGGAAAAGTTTCCGGACTACACCCCCGGCCAGTTGCTCAACCGCGCCATCCAGTCCACGTACATCGCCAAGGGAGTCGACAAGTCCAAGCTCCCCGACGCGGACCACGGCTACGGCGACCTCAGCCCGTACAAGGCCCTCACCCAGGACATCGCCAAGGGCCGCGCATCCGGCCCGTGGGATCCGTCCAAGCTGCCGAAGCTGAAGGCCGACGCCTCGTCCGACAGCAGCAGCGGCACGAGCACCGCTCTCTACGTCGGCATTGCCGGCGGCGCCGTCGTCCTCATTGGTGCCATCGTGCTGATCGTCGTCCTGAACTCTCGCAAGAAGAGGAACCGCGGCGGCCCCGGCGGCCCCGGAACACCTGGTGGCTGGGCCGGTGGCCAGGCACCGTACCCGGGGCAACAGCCGTACCCGGGGCAGGCGCCCTACCCGGGGCAACAGCCGTACCCGGGGCAGGCACCGTCCCCAGGGCAACAGCCGTACCCGGGCCAGGCGCCCTACCCGGGGCAGGCACCGTACCCAGGGCAGCAGCCGTACCCGGGGCCGTATCAGCAGGCACCTCCGACGCCGGGCTCGTACCCGTCGGCGCCCGCGCAACCCCCCTACTACGGCCAGCAGTAGATGTCGTCCTGAGCACCGCATTCGCGTCTCGCGTCTCGCGCCCCGTGTCCACCTCGGACGCGGGGCGCATCCCGTTCCCGGGTGCGGGTTCGCACTGCCCGCCGGTCACGTACGTCTGCTCGGCGCTGCGGAGCTGTCCGGTCGCCGGGGCTCGGCAGCGAGCATGCCGGCGCCCCGAGCGCAGGTGCCGAACCGGGCATCGTGGGGGCTCCCATCCCGCCTTGGTGCGCCCGTTCGGGCGGTCGCTCTTTCTGCAACACTGGGCCGACCGCCGCAGGGTGGCGTCAAGAGGGGTGAGCCGTGGGAGCAACTTTTGGGGCTATTGTGCTCGGCGCGCTGTTCGTAATGATCACGCTTGCGCTGACGGGTGCCGTACTCGGCATCCATGCGCTGCTCCTCGGACGAGTCCCCGGCCGCCGGCTACAGCGGCACGTCAGACGGCCAAGGACGTGGGGGGCAGGCGCACTCCTGCTTGTATGGGGCGCATTCTGGTCCCCGAGTGCCGCGGTCATCGGAGTGGGACTCGTCGCCATCGGGTACGTACGGACACCGGCGTCTTGAACGGGCCCAGCCGGCGATGACATCAGCGGCTGACACCAACGGGCTCGTCCGTCGGCGAATCCCGGCGGATTTGCCCGGCAGGTAGACGCAGCACGGGATCCCATGGGCCATGGTGCGTGGTGCCCATGGACCGACCTGATAAGGATGGGGCCAGACTCCACCGGCCGCGAATGAGCCTGTACGCCCGTTCTCTCTGCGGTCCCAACGGCCGTTGGGACCGCCCTCCCGCTGGGGCGGCCCTCCCGGATGAAGTCCCACTGGCGCATGGGGCTGGAGGCGGAACTGCGGAAGGGGCGGCCGTGCATGGCTGGGTGGAGGACCAGCGGTGGACACCGGCCCAGGTGTCCACCGTGGTTGCGCGGCGTTTTCTCGTGGCGCCACCCCGGGCCAAGACCTCAGGCGCTGTTGACGCAGGCGTTGCCCGTCGCCGGGTTGAGCACTCCGATGACGTTCACGGTGTTGCCGCACGCGTTGACCGGGATGCTGATCGGCGCCTGGACGACATTGCCGGACAGCAGACCGGGCGAGCCCGTCGCGGTCCCCACGGCTGTTACTTTCTTGTTGACGGTCAGGGTCGCCGGGTCCGGGAGATTCAGGCCGACCGTGGTGATCCCGTCAGGGCGGTTGACGTGGGTTCCCGCCTTGCGAGCAGTGACATGCACCGTGACCGTGCAGGACTTCTCGCCGGCGGCCAGGTCGCCGCCGTCCAGAGCAATCGACGAGCCCCTTGCCACCGCGGAGACCGTGCCATTGCCGCAGGTCGTCGACGCTTGCGGTTCCGAGGCCACTCTCACACCTGCGGGCAGGCTGTCGGTGAAGCCGAAGTCGCTCTTCGCCGCCAGCTCACTGGTGTTCGTCACCGTCATGGTCAACGTGGACGTACCACCCTTGTCCATGGTGGCCGGACTGAACGCCTTGTCCAGTTGCGGAGTCGCGTCCAGGATCCGAATGTTGTCGAAGGCGTGGTCGTTACCGAACCAATCGCCTTGCCCATTGAGCATCTTGATGCCCAACTGGCTTTCGTTGAACAGTACGGCCTTGTTGCCGGCGAACGCCCCGGCCTTCAACCCGCTTCCTGCGGGGTAGGACTCCGAGTTGGGGTCGGTGCAGGGATTGATGGGGGTGGTGAAGGTCGGAATGTCTGACCCGTTTCCGGTCAGATAGAACTTCAGCAGCGGATTCGCTTGGTCGCAATTCACGGCGGCTACGTCCACTGCGAAGGTGATGTAGCGGTTCGGCTTCGCCATCGGGATCGGCTTCTCGGTCCGGAACTCCACCCGATCGGCACCAGGGGACACCCAGCTGGTGTAGGCCGCGACCACGTGATTGGTCGGCGGATTCGTTCCACCCACCTGCCCCAGCGCATTGGCCATGTCCTTCAACAATGACGGGCAGTCGGGCTGATCAGCGCCGGTCTGGTTGAGGATGATGCCGTTGCACTGTCCGTGGTCAAGCCATGAGGGATCGGCCGTGTACGTCTCGTTCAGCGGTGGAGCGCCGACGTAGTTCTCCAGGAAGACCGGAGTCTCGCCCGCGTTTTCGAAGTCTTCGGCGAACACCGTGAGCGGGGCCTGCGGGACTCCCGGAGTGCCGGGTGCACGAAGGACGTTCACGCCTGCCGGGACCACCAGGGTCCGGGCTTGAGCGGCCGGCAGAGCACTCACGATCGCAAGTGTCACCAGGGACACCGATGCGGTGCGCGTGCGCCAGGAAACATTCACTGCAGACATTTCCGCCACCTCTTTTCCGATCACCACGGCGTGCAGACAACGGTGGACGTGGGCAGACATGGCGCAGCCCAGACCATTATGGCTATGCACCCCTAAAGTCAGGTCGTCGAAATTTCATCATAAACACCCCGGAAATCAGGCGGCCGACGATATCGACGATTGCATGTTCACCGCATCGGTCGAACCGAGAATTAACCATATGAGTACATGCCGAAATTCCATAAATAAAACGCTTCTTGCCGGCGGGCCGGGTCTCAACTATGACCTGTGGCCACCGCCTGATCCTGCGTCGGGAGGAACTCAGCCCTCGCATCCGTTCCCCGCAAGCAGTGAACATACGGAATGCGTGGCAGAAGGGGGAGGCCGTGTCTGTGGCGTTCAACGAGGAGACGCGCGAGCTCTCGCAGAAGTACCTCGGCGAGGACCCGCCCGCCGAGTCGTCCGGGTGACTCCGCAGAGGATCTCCGGCTTCTCTGTCTGAAGCCGGCAATCGGAGTCGACGGAAGCGCCTCGATCCGCAACGCTGTTGTTGTAACCGCATTCCCCTATGAAGAGTCCCACGGCGACCGTGCCGCCGCCGAGTTCGGAGTTCGGGCAGTGCTTTTCCACGTCACCCGCAGCGAACTCGCCGACATCTTCGGCGAGGACCGGCTCGCGACCCTGCCCGCCACGGGGGACGGCCGCCGCGCAGGGCCCTGTCACACCCCACGGCTACATTCCTGGCATGACCACCGCGAATCCGCTTCGGAAGATCCCCGACGTCAACCTGAGCCTCGCGATCCTCAGCCGGCTCATGGATCTGGGCACGGTGCCGCTCTTCGAGGTCCCGGCACCGGAAGACGTCCACGAATGCGACGACGAGTGCGACGACGACTGCGCGGACTGGGTCGACCATCCCAGTGAGTACGAGTACCGCAAGGAGGTCGCCCGGGCACTGCTCGACCTTCCCGTCACGGCGGAGCAGTGCGCCACCCTGCGCGAACTGAACTGGCACACGTCGTCCAAGGCCATCTCCATGATCTGGAAGTACTGGGACGGCGAGTGCGACACGTTCAGCGTCCGGTCGCTGGACGGGATCAGTGCCGCGCTGCCCGCTCTGGAAGCGCTGCGCCTGGAACTGAACGAGGTCACCGACCTGACGCCGCTGACCCGTTGCGGGCGTCTGCGCGAACTCGCTCTGGTCGGCGGTTACGACAACGAGGCCGACCTCGCGCCGCTGTCCCGGGTCGGCTCGCTCCGGACTCTGTCCCTTGCGTCCAGAACTGTGCGGGATCTGAGTCCGCTGACTGTCCTGGAACTTGAGCACCTCACCCTCGACGGCTGCCACGACGTCCGCTCCAGGAACGTCGTCGATCTCGCCCCGCTGGAGCACATGCCGTCGCTGCGGACGGTCAACTACCGCCGGTTCGTTCGCACGCGGGGTGACGAGCACCCGGTGCTCACCGCGTTCGACAACGCCCGGGTCATCGAGTCGCTGGGAGAACGCGGCGTCACCCTCGCGTTCGAGTGAGAGGGCATCGCATCGCCGCTCGGCCCGCGACGCGGCCGTACATCGTCCGCGAGTACCACCGGTCCCCATCCGCCTGGCGCCGTCCCACCTTGTGAGGAGCCTCCCGGCCTTTCGAGGAACCTCCCGGTCTCGCGCGGAACCTCCCGGCCTTGCGCGGAACCTCCCCGGTGATGCGCGGAGCCTCCCCGGTGATGCGCGGAGCCTCCCGGCCTTGCGAGGAGTCTCTCGGGTGCCCTGCTCCCGGCGGGCGGTAAGGTCCGTGGAATGCCGAAGCTCAAGGTCAGCGTGATCGTTCCCGTCTACAACACCGGGAAATACGTCGACGAGTGCGCGCCGTCGCTGCTCGGGCAGAGCCTGCCGGCCGACGCGTACGAGGTGATCTACGTCGACGACGGGTCGACGGACGACACGCTGAGCCGGCTGGAGAAGATCGCGGCCGCGCATCCGAACGTCCAGGTGCACACCCAGCCGAACTCGGGATGGCCGGGCGCGCCGCGCAACCTCGGGATGAAGCACGCCAAGGGCGAGTACGTGCAGTTCGTCGACCACGACGACACGCTCGGGCCCGAGGCCCTTCAGCGGCTGTACGAGCACGCGAAGCGGAACGACGCCGACGTGGTGCTCGGCAAGATGTCCAGCACGATGGTGCGGCCCCGGCGGCTGTTCCGGCACACGGTGGACGCCTGCACGATCGAGAACGACGAACTGATGCAGAGCATGTCGCCCCACAAGATGTTCCGGCGCGCTTTCGTCGAGGAGCACGGGCTGCGGTTCCCGGAGGGGCCATGGATCCTGGAGGACCTGTCCTTCGTCAGTGCCGCCTACCTGAAAGCGGAACGGATCTCGATCCTCGCCGACTATCCCTGCTACTACTGGATGAAGCGGGACGACGGCGGCAACAACACCCAGCACCGGTTCAGCCCGCGGCACGGGTTCTGGCCCAACTGCCGCAGCATCATCCGTCAGATCAAGGACGGCACCGCCCCGTCCGATGACGTCGACGCGTTGCAGAACCGTCTGCTGCACCGGCTTTACCACGTGGAGGTCCTCTCCCGGACCCGTGAACCCGAGATCCTGCGCGAGGACCCGGCCGAGCAGCGGCAACGCTTCGCGACGGCCCGGGAGGTGGCGCTCGAAGAGTTCCCGGCGGCTGTGCGGGAGGGGCTGCCCGCGGTGTCACGGCTGCGGGCCGAGTTGCTGGAACGCGGCGACTTCGACGGGGCGGTGGCGCTCGCGGAGCGCGTCCGCGAGGTGAAGGCCCGCAGCGAGGTCGGTGGACTGCGGTGGGAGGACGGCTGTCTGGTCGCCGATGTGACGCTGGACCTGCTGCGCGGGGACGGCGAGCCGCTGGACCTCGTCGAGCGGGACGGGAAGTGGTGGCTGGATCCGGCGCTGCTGGACGGTGTTCCGGGGGCGGGGAGCGGGTGGGAGGTCCGCGATCCGTTCCGGCTGGCGTACGCGGAACTGGTGGTGAAGGACCGGGACCGGGAGGACTGGTGGTACCCGGACAGCGAGTTGGAGGTCCGACTCCGGCCGGCCGGGGAAGGACGTGCGCGGCTCGTCGCGTCCGGGCGGCTCCGCATCGACCCGGAGCGGCTGGCCGGCGGCCGGCCGCTGGAGCGCGGGGTGCACGACGTGTGGGCGTACGTCCAGCTGCTGGGCGTCGACCGGATGGTCCGGCTGACGGGCGACGGCACCGCGGGCAGCCCGGCCGCGGGTCCGGCGCTGACCGGCGGGCGGCTCGCCCTCCCGTACTGGACGGGCAGCGGCCAGCTCGCCCTCGACATGGACCAGCGCCAGCGCAGGCTGGGCCCCGACACGGCCGGTGCCGCCGCCGCGAACACCGCACGCGGCGGGCGGTCGCTCCCGCTGCCGTACGTGGCGGCACAGTCCGACGGACCGGTTGCCGTCAAGGTCACCGTGTCCGCCCTGCCGGTCACCGCCGAACTGGTGCCCGCCGCCGACGGGTCGACGGCGCGGCTGCGCCTCCCGGCCCGCCTCAAGCTCCCGGCCGGACGCCACCCGGTCACTCTCCCGAAGGCGGACGCCCCGGTCGCGTACGCCGTCGTCCGCGACGGCGCCCTGCTCCGACTGGAGGGTCCGGCGTACGAGGCCGACGCCGGGCGCCGGATCCTCGACGCGGTCGCCGACAACCGCCAGGTCCGGCGCGTACGGCGACGGCTGGGCCGGTCCGGCTGAATCCTCAGCCTGACGGTCACCGCCGACCGCCCGGCCCGGCCGCGGCCCCGGGGACGCTACCGACCCGGGAACGCGGGGCCGCTGCCGACCCGGGTCGCTGCCGCCCCGGGGACGGGTGCTGCCCCAGGGCCGCTGCCGCCCCGGGCCCGCGCCCGAGGTCAGCGCAGCTCCTCCGGGCACGGTGTTCCGGGTGACAGCTGGTAGGGCGCGGCCAGCCGGTACACGCCCGGTCGGGGGGCGAGCAGTTCCGTCCACTCGTCGCCGTCCTCGTCCTCCTCGACCTTGATCAGACAGCCGTTGGTGTTGACGAAGGTCCGCGGGGTGTCCTCGTCCTCGCGCTGCTTGGACTCCTCGGTCTCCTGCGGACGCTCCACGCTCTTGCCCTTGTCGTCGACCAGGGCGAGCCAGCGCGAGTACGGGATGCGGATCAGGATCCGGCCGGCTTCCTTCACATGGATGGTCAGCTCGCCCGCCTCGGCCCGGTCCACCGTGGCCGGCGGATCCGCCATCGGCACCGGGCTGTCGACCTCGAAGAGCCGCCAGTTGGCGTCCGACCAGATCGGCTCCAGATACGGCAGCCCCCGGCCGACCAGCTCCGCCTCCTGCTCGGCGCCGTTGGAGTCCGGATTCCCTCTGGGCAGCACCACGTAGTGCACCGCCCAGCGGTCGAGCCACTGACGGTAGTTGCCGCTGTTGAGGGTGTCGTCGTAGAAGAGCGGGTTGCGCTCCATGTCCGCCTGCCGGTTCCAGCCACGGGCGAGATTGACGTACGGGGCGAGCGCGGACGCCTCCCGGTGGCTGCTCGCGGGCACGACCTCGACCCTGCCGCGCTCCGCCCCGGCCTCCTGCAACTCGTTGACGAGAGGGGCCAGCTCACGCGTCCAGGAGGCGGTGGGGGCGGTCCGGACGATGTCGTCGACGCCCTTGAAGCCGATCCAGAAGTTCATCCCGGCGAACGCGAGAACCAGCGCGTACCAGCGGCGGGAGCGCGGTTTCGTGTACGGCATCGCGGCGAGCAGCACCACACCGGCGAACAGCATCGCCATGCGGGTGACGTTCGAGCCGATCTGCGAGTCGATCACATAGGTGAGCAGCGTCCCGACGCCGTACACGGCGGCTGCGGCACGGACCGTGTTCCAGTCGCGCGGGACGAGGACGAAGACGAGGACCGCGAAGACGAACGGCAGCGACAGCGTCGCGATCGACATCGGCTGCGTACCGGAGAACGGGAACAGCCACGCGGACAGAGCCACGACGGCGACCGGGGCCAGGCCCAGCGCGTACGCCCCGGGGCGCCGCTTGTTCAGGAAGAGCGCGGCGGCGACCACGCCCAGGAACAGTCCGGCCACGGGGCTGCTCGCCGTCGCGAGCCCGGCGAGCGGGGCGGCGACGGCCGCCTTCGCCCACCGTTTGTACCGCCAGCGGTGGGGCCAGCAGAACACCGCCGCCACGGCGCCCAGCGCGAACATCATGCCGAGCCCGAACGTCACGCGCCCGGACAGCGCGTTGCACAGGTACGCGAACACTCCGGCGAGCGAGCAGGCGAGTGGATTGCGGACGGCCCGGACCCGGACCAGGATGAGCGCGGTCAGGGCCGCCGACACGGTCCCGGCGATCATCATCGTGGTACGCACGCCGAGCACGGACATCAGATACGGCGACACGATGCTGTACGAGACGGGGTGCATGCCCCCGTACCAGGCGAGGTTGTACGCGGTACCGGGATGCCGGCCGACGAACTCCGCCCAGGCGTCCTGGGCCGCGAGGTCGCCGCCACTGTTCGCGAAGAAGAAGAACCAGAGCACGTGGGTGACTGCGGCGGCTGCCGTCGCGATGGTCACCGGGTGCCGCAGCAGCCGCTCGGCGCGGGCGCGCCGGGACGGGGCGCTGTGCTGCTCGGGAGGGTCCGGGACGCGCGTCGCCGTCCGTGTGCCGCCCCCGCTTGTGGCGGTACTGCCCGTCACGCCGCTCCGGCGGCTTGCGCCGGTGCTGCCCGTGCTGCCGCTCCGGCCTCCGCCGGTGCTGCCCGTCATGTCCCTGTTGTCGGCCGCCCCATGGCCGGGTTTCGGTTCCGCGGTGGTCACTGCGGCTCTCCCCGTCTCCCCGTGTCTGCCCGCCCCGTACCCCGTATCCCGTACACCTGCGAGGACGCCGTGCCGACGTCCTTGGGTTGCTCCGGGACGCTAACACGTACGCCGTCGGGAAGAGGGGGCCGGGATCGGCGCGCTCGTCCCGACGGCGTACGCCGTTCCGGTCGTCGGCCGGTCAGCCGAGCCGGGTCGCGGCCGGTCAGCCGATCCGGTCGTCGGCCGGTCAGCCGATCCGGGTCAGCTTGGCTCCGAACGTCGGCTCCGCCAGATCGCTCTGCAGCGCGACGGCCACCTTCACCTGACTGGTGCCCTTGCCCACCGTGAGCGTTCCGACGTGGGTGCCCGCTGCCGCGGAGTGCGGGATCGCCTTCCCGTCGTCGGTCAGTTCGAGCTTGACCGTGAGACCGGGCCAGCCGACCGCCGAGACGTCCTCGGTGGCGACCACCGGAACGCTGCCGCCCAGCCCGTCGGAGAGGGTGCCGACCACATCGCCCTTCTTCACGACCTTGGCGCCCTCCAGCAGCTCCTGGGTGGCGATCATGGCTTCCTTGCTCACCGCGTTGACCGTGTCGATGATGGCGGGCTTGTGCTGGCCCAGCACGGCACCGACGATCAGCTGGTCGGTGTCGCCGACCATCTTGTGCGCGGCGAAGAGCAGGTTGCCGCCGGCCTTGGTGGTGGAGCCCGTCTTGATGCCGAGCGCGCCGTTGTACGGCACGAGGGTGTTGTAGTTCCGCCGGTTCTTGCCCGACGGGTCGGTCCACGACGGCAGCTTCGTGATGGCCATCAGCGCCGGGATCTCCACCAGCTTCTGGCCGAGCTTCACCTGGTCCTCGGCCGAGCTGACCGTGGTCGCGTTGAGGCCGGACGGATCCGTGTAGGTGGTGTTGGTCATGCCGAGCGACGCGGCGGTGTCGTTCATCTTCTTGACGAACGCCTCCTCGGAACCCGCGTCCCAGCGCGCCAGGAGACGCGCGATGTTGTTCGCGGACGGAATCATGATCGCGGCCAGCGCCTCCTGCTCCGTCAGTTCGTCACCGGCCTTCACGGTGTTGAGCGTCGACTCGCCCTCCGAGTCCAGCTTGCCGTCCGACTCCGCCTTCGCGTCGATCTTGATGGAAGGGCCCTTCTCGCCCTCCTTCAACGGGTGGTCCTTGAGCACGATGTACGCGGTCATCGCCTTGGCCACACTGCCGATCGGCACGGCCTTCTGCTCGCCGAACGAGTCCACCGTGCCCAGCCCGGTGGCCGCCATGTAGCCCTGGCCCTCGTCGGGCCACGGCAGCGACGGCTTGCTGCCCTCGAAGGTGTACGTCGGCTTCACCGACAACTGGAGCTCGGGCTCCGGGAGCGGGCGCACCATCTGCACGATCGCAAAGACGATCAGCAGAAGCAGGACCAGCGGGGTCCAGATCTTGACCCGGCGGACGGCGTTACGGACCGGCGTCTCCGGCGGCGGAGGCGTGTTCGTCAGCTCGGCCAGCAGGTCGAGCGGCGGCTTGGGCGGCAGCGGCTGCTGCGTGGTCCGCTCGGCGCCGGAGAGCGAGGCGGCGGCAGGCGGCAGGCCGGCCGCGCGGGTCGTTCCGGCTGTTCCGGGTGTTCCGGGTGTTCCGGGTGTTCCGGGCTTCGCGAAGGAGAGTGCGGCCGGCGCCTCGGGCTTGCGGGGCGTGGGCGCCGGACGTACGTCGTCCCCGCGCAGGGGTACGAACCTGCTGGTCCGCTCGGTGGCGGACTCGGGCTTCGCTTCCGCGTCCGGCTTCGGGAGCGGACGGGTGATCTTCAGCGCGGTCGTCGGCTGGTCGACCTTGGGCACGGACGGCGCCCGGAAGACGGCGGTCGGCTGGTCGACTCCGCGCCCATCACCGGCGGCGCCGGGATTGCCGCCCTCGTCGGACGCACCACCCTTGTCGGCCTTGCCGGCCTTGTCACCCTTGTCGGACGCGCCGCCCTTGTCAGCCTTGTCGGACGTATCGCCATTGCCGGCGGACTCGCCGGACGCGCTGTCCTCGCCGGGCTTCCCTGCGGCGTCCGGTGTGCGGTCGGTGTCGGCGGTGTCCTTGGCGTCGGCCTTCGGGACTCCGGCACCGTCGGACAGCTCGTCCGAGGCATCGGCATCGGCATCGGCATCGGCATCGGCATCGGCATCGGCATCGGCCGACGCAGTCGCCGTGTCCGAGGTTCCGTCGGTCGGAGCGACGGGCTCAGGCGCGTCGCTCTCCGCCACGGTGCCGGGGGTCGCGCCGTCCGCGTCGCCGTCCGCATGGGCGTCGGCATCCACGTCGGACGCGGCTTCAGCCCCGGACGTGTCGTCCTCAGCGCCGTCATCCTTCGCGCCGTCATCCTTCGTCACCCACGCGGCGACCGCCGCACGCAGCCGCGCGTCGCCCGCCTCGGGCGCAGCGGGATCTGCGGACTCAGCGGACTCAGCGTCCTGCACGGACTCGGCGGCGTTCGCGCCCTCCGAACCGTTCGCCCCCTCCGCCCCCTCCGCGCCCTCTGCGGGCGTCGAGGGCCCGGCGGCCTCGGAGGACCCCTCGGAGGACCCAGAGGCCCCTTCACGGGCCTCAGCGGGCTCCCCGGCACCCTCGGCGCCCTCGGTGTCCGAGGAGCCCTCCTGGGCCTCGGAGTCACCGGAGCCCCCGGCAGGCTGGGAAGCATCAGACGCCTCAGCCGCGCCCTCCGGGCTGCGAGCGACCTTCCCCGCCCCCTCGGCAGCCGCGGAGTCGTCACGGTCGCCAGTGGCACTCTCGGCACCCTCGGCCGGCCTCGTCCGGAAGACAGCCGTCGCCGTGTCCACCGAGACGCTCTCGGCGCGTTCGGCGCTCTCGGCGTTCTCGGCGTTCTCGGCGCTTTCCGCGCTCTCGGCGCTTTCCGCGCTCTCGGCGCCCTCGGCTCCCCTGCCGGACGGCCCCGGAGCCGACCCGGTACGGAAGACGGCCGTCGCGGCGTCCGCCCCGCCACCCGCTTCGGACCGGGTGGACGATTCACGGAAGACGGCAAGCCGCGGGTCGCCCCCGCTCTCGCTCCGAGCCGTCCCCGAGGACTTCTGCTGCTCCGACTTGTCGGGGGACTCGCCCGCCACCGATGCCTCCTCCATGCGGCACGGGGACATCCCCGCGCTGTCCGAACCATCTACCAGTGTCCTGGGTGAATCCACCCGCTCGGCTGCTAGACGAGAACGACATACCTACTGGTTCCCGTACAAAGCACCCAGGCACCCTCGACAGACCAATGTGAGAGGGGTCACCCTGTCATTCATCCACGCGGGGAGGCATGGATGGGCAGGAGCCGCAGAACAATTCCGGAGGAGCTTCTGCTGCTCGCTCTGGACCCGGCCACGGGTACCACAGCGCAGCCGCAGTCGCTCGACCTCGGCCTCGCCGGAGCTCAGCTAGTGGAGCTGGCTCTGGCAGGACGGATAGCCCCTGACGGGGATCGTATCGCCGTGGTGATGCCACGGCCGACAGGAGATCCGACTCTGGACTCCGCACTGGAACTGCTGCGCCGACGCGGCAGCCCGGTTCGGGCGGTCCACTGGATTGGCGGACCCCGGCTGGGGTTGCGCCAGATCTACCTCGCTCACCTGGAGCGGTGCGGCATGGTGCATGCCGTGGCGGGCCAGATGTGCGGAGTGCTGCCGACAACTCGCTACCAGGCGACGGACACGGCAATCAGCCGGGACATCAGAGCCAGGCTGGACAGTGCGATCCGCACCGGCGTACCGCCGGACCCGCGGACCGCGGCGCTCGCCGCGCTGGCCCACTCGGTCGGACTCGGCAAGCACTTGTACCCCGGGAACGAGGGGCGTTCATCGCGCTCCAGGCTCCGGGACCTGATCAGGCACGACCCGATGGGCGGACTCGTGGCGCATGCCGTGATGGACGTCCAGAACGGAGCGGTCGCACAGCCGCGCCGTAATCAGGCGGCAGGCGTGCCGTTGCAACCGCAAGTGCAGTCGCAGTCCCGCCGCGGCAGCATGGCGCCCACCGCGGTCCACTAGGACCGCACCCGTCGCCACGCACCGCAGCACCGCAGCACCGCAGCACCGCAGCACCGCAGCACCGCAGCACCGCAGCACCGCAGCACCAACCGAATACCGCCGCACCGTCGTCCCCAAGACCCGGTTCGGGAGCCGCACCACGCGCGGGGCAGCCGGAATCACGGCTGCCCCGCGCGCTTGCGTGTGGCCATTTCCCAGCGCGACCGGGGGCAATGGTGGCAATCTGCTCAGCAGTAGATACGCACAGCTACACAGCGGAGGTGCCGTTTCCGTGCCGTCCAACGTCAATCCCACCGTCAGGCGACGCCGGTTGGGCCAGGAATTGCGCCGACTGCGCGAACTGAAGGGCATGACGGCCGAGGAGGTGGCGGAGCGGCTGCTGGTCTCGCAGTCGAAGATCAGCCGCCTGGAGAACGGCCGCCGCTCCATCAGCCAGCGCGATGTACGTGATCTCTGCGGGGTGTACGAGGTCGAGGACCACCGGGTCGTCGAATCACTCATGCAGATGGCCAAGGATTCCCGCCAGCAGGGCTGGTGGCACGCCTTCGGCGACATCCCGTACAGCGTCTACATCGGCCTGGAGACCGACGCCGAATCACTGCGGGTGTACGAACCCCAGGTGGTTCCGGGCCTGTTGCAGACCCGGAGCTACGCCGAGGCGCTGATTCACGGCGCGTTGCCGGAGGCCCCGCCGAGCGACATCGACAAGCGCGTCAGCGTCCGGGCCCGCCGCCAGGACCGGGTCACGGACCCGGAGCGTCCGCTGCGGCTGTGGGCGGTGATCGACGAATCCGCGCTGCGCCGGCTGGTCGGCGGCAAGCAGGTGATGATCGAGCAGTTGGAGCACCTGCTGGAGCTGTCGCACCTGCCGCACGTCACCGTGCAGGTACTGCCGTTCGACATGGGCGCGCATCCCGGTATCAACGGGCAGTACGCCGTTCTGGAATTCCCCGACGCCGCGGATTCCAGCGTCGTCTATATCGAGGGCGTCACCAGCGACCTCTACCTGGAGAAAGCCAACGATGTGCAGCGATACAGCGTCATGTACGAACACCTCCGGGCCCAGGCGCTGAACGCGGAGCAGACCCGGACCTTCATCGGTCGAATCGTGAAGGAATACACCGAACTCCACGGCGCCTAAAGCCGGACAGCCCACAAAGTCCGGTATGCGGGAGATGAAGCGATGTTGCGGGAGGGGCGGCGAACAGTACACCGCCGCCCGTCCGTAGCGGAAGACTGTCATGGTATATACCACTCGGTCGAGTGAACGGCCCCTCCGCTTCAAGGACTTGACGAGTAGCGTCGATCACGCCAACCAGAGCAATGCTCAAGTAAATGCTGTTGGCGTCCTTCATACGACTCTCTGAATTGGAGTGAACATGGCCATTCGTCAGGGTGCTACGGACAAGTGGACGAAATCCTCGTATTCCGGGGGCAACGGCGCCTGCGTCGAAGTCAAGTCCCCTCTGACGCAGGCAATCGCCGTACGCGACTCGAAGGCCCCCGAGGGTCCTTCGATCACGTTCGTCCCCGCCGCGTGGAACGCTTTCGTACGTGACGTCGGCAAGGGTGCCGTCGACGCCTGACGGAATGCTTGTCCGCGTTCGCATCGCAGCATCGATTCCGGTGCTGCCGGTAGCCCTCTCGACTGGTCCGCCGTCCTGGCCGAGGGGGCTCCGTGCAACGTGCCGTCCCGTAGCCGGAGTTCCCCGTTCCCCGAGGCCGCTCGGCCCCGAACTCCGACCTCCCCGGCCTCCCCGGCCTCACGCCTCACGCCTCACGCACCTCCCGGCCTCCTGCACCTCCTGCACCTCCTGCACCTCCTGCACCTTTCGAACGCCCGAACTCCCGAGCTCCCGAGCTCCCGAGCTCCCGAGCTCCCGAACTCCCGGCCCCCTGATCTCTCAGCGCAGACGGTCGACATGGAGATCGGTGCCGGGCACGGTCGGAATGAACGGCGCCACCAGCTCCACCCGCCCCAGGCCGGACTCCGCGACCGCCGCGTCGAGCCCGGTGAAGTGTTCGTCCCAGCAGTCGCGCGGGTCCTCCTGAAGGAACCACAGCAGGGTCAGCCGGGTGTCGACGCCCTCGACCTGCTTCACGTACGTCATCCGGTCGCCCGGCAGCGGCGTGGGGCGGAAGACCGTCACCATGGCCGCCGGGGAACCGCCCAGCCGCTTCGGCAGGTGCCGCACTCTCAGCCACTCCAGCAACTCGGCCCGCTGCTCCGCACCCTCGGCGTCGAGCACCTGAAGGACCAACCCGCGGTAGGGGTGGTCGAGCGCGTGGAAGTCCCGGGGGCCCGCGGCACCGTCCCGGTAGACCGTCGCCTCGTGGTCCTGGAACGACGTGAACACATGGGAACGGTCCTGGTAGACCCGGCCGTCCCGGTTCAGGCGCTTGTTGATCCCGACGGTCCACTTCATGTGGTCGTCGTAGCGCCCGTCGGTCACCCAGTACGTCGACAGATAGCAACCGGCGCCGACGGGCTGCGCGACGGCGGACTTCTCCGGGTAGCGCAGTTCCCGCAGCTCCCTCGTGGCGACCCAGCGACGGCCCGCGAACATCCACGGCATCGCCATCGCCCCCGCGTAGTAGTGGTCGTCCTCGTACCAGCGGTTGTACGCGTACTCATGGCCGGGGTGCGGTTCAACCATGGTGATCAGCGCATGGCCGGGATGCACTCCGTACGGCCCCAGCGCGGCCAGTTCGGCGTAGGTGTCGCTCCGCGTCTCGTCGCTCATGCCGTTCCCCTTCCGTACTCCGCAACGGCGTCCTACTCTGACGCTCCGTCAGAAGAACTGCCAGAGCCCGGAGGCCACCGATGCTGCTCGCGGGGAAGACCGTCATCGTGTCCGGCGTGGGCGCCGGGCTCGGGCATCAGGTCGCGGCGACGGTCGTGCGGGACGGCGGCAACGCGGTGCTCGGGGCGCGTACCGCCGCGCACCTCGCCGCGTCGGCCGCCGTGATCGACCCGGAGGGCCGGCACACCGCCCACCTGGCCACCGACATCACGGACGAGGCGCGGTGCGAGGCGCTCGCCGCGCTGGCGCTGGAACGGTTCGGACGGATCGACGCGGTGGTCCACGTGGCCGCCTGGGACAGCTACTTCGGCGGCATCGAGGATGCCGACTTCGCCACCTGGCAGTCGGTCATCGACGTCAACCTGCTGGGCACGCTGCGGATGACCCGCGCCTGCCTGCCCGCCCTCAAAGAGCGGGGCGGCTCGGTCGTCCTCGTCGGTACGCAGTCCTCGGTGGCCGCACCGTCCCAGGTGCGGCAGGCCGCGTACGCGGCCTCGAAGGGGGCGCTCACCTCGGCGATGTACTCCATGGCGCGGGAGTTCGGCCCGCACCGGATCCGGGTGAACACGGTGCTGCCCGGCTGGATGTGGGGCCCGCCGGTGCAGGCGTACGTACGGTTCACGGCGCACTCCGAGGGGGTGCCCGAGGACGAGGTGCTGGGCAGGCTCACCGAGCGCATGGCCCTTCCGGACCTGGCCACGGACGGCGATGTGGCGGAGGCCGCCGCGTTCCTGGCCTCGGACCGGGCGCGGGCGATCACCGGCCAGTCCCTGCTGGTCAACGCCGGCGAATTGATGCGCTGAGCCACTACTGCCGTCCGGAGCAGTTCTCCTCCGAGCAGCTCTCCTCCGAGCAGTTCTCCTCCTTCTCGGCCGCACGGGACCCGCATCCCGTGCGGTCTCTCTGCGCTTCTCGGTACTCCCGACGTTCTGCACAGCCTGACGAAGTGCCCGCTCATCGTGTGGCCGTCGTCGCGTTCACGACAACGCTCGCGTTGGTCAAGAAAAAGCAAAAACGTTCGACTTGCTGATCCCTGTTCACATCTCTGACCGCACAAACCTTGACCGGGGTACTGGACAGGCGGTTCAATCCCCGAAGTCCCCGCTCCCGCACGGGGATCCCGCTGAGCGGCCGTACCGACGAAGTGCGTCCCCGTTCACAAGGCGGACCCCAGGAGGGGGCACATGAACAGTCTCGACTGGGTCGTGCTCATCGGCTACTTCGGCGTGATGGTCGCGATCGGGCTCTGGTCCCACAAGCGCGTGGACAACGTCAGCGACTTCTTCACCGCCGGCGGCAAGATGCCGTGGTGGCTGTCCGGGATCTCGCACCACATGTCCGGCTACAGCGCGGTGATGTTCACCGGCTACGCCGGGATCGCGTACCAGTACGGCGTCACGTCCTTCGTGACCTGGTCGCTGCCGATCGCCATCGGGATCGGCATCGGCGCCCAGCTCTTCGCGCCCCGGCTCAACCGGCTGCGCTCACGCCTGCACGTCGCGTCCCCACTGGAATACCTGAAGACCCGCTACAACATCCCGACCCAGCAGGCACTCGCCTGGTCCGGCCTTCTGCTGAAGATCGTGGACGTCGGCGCGAAGTGGGCGGCCATCGCCACCCTCCTCTCCGTCTTCACCGGCATCTCGCTCACCCAGGGCATCTTCATCACCGGCTGCATCACCGCCGTCTACTGCACCGTGGGCGGCCTGTGGGCCGACGCGCTCACCGAGCTGGGGCAGTTCGTCATCCAGCTCTTCGCCGGGATCGCGATGCTCGTCACCGCCATGGCGAAGCTCGACGGTGTCAGCACGCTGTGGACCGTCTGGGACAAGCTGCCCGAGGGCCACACCGACCCGACGGCCGGCCCGTACACCACGACCTTCCTGCTGGCGTACCTCTTCATCAAGACCTTCGAGTACAACGGCGGCATGTGGAACCAGGCCCAGCGCTACATGGCCACGGAGTCCGCCGACGCCGCGAAGCGCTCGGCCCGGCTCTCCGCCGTCCTGTGGCTGGTCTGGCCCACGGTGCTGTTCTTCCCGATGTGGTGCGCCCCGCTGCTGGTCCACGCGCAGAAGCCGGACGCCTCCGACAGCTACGCCCTGATGACCGAGCAACTGCTGCCGCACGGTCTGCTGGGACTGGTCGTCGTCGGCTTCTTCTCGCACACGATGGCCATGTGCTCCTCGGACGCCAACGCCATCTCGGCGGTCTTCACCCGGGACATCGCCCCCGTCCTCTCCAAGGCCGCGCGCGGCTGGAGCAGCCGGGCCGGGCTGCTGGCGGCGCGGCTGTCCACACTCGGCTTCCTGGGACTGTCGATGGCGCTGGCCACCCAGATCAACTCGCCGACGTTCAAGGACATCATCTCCGTCGTCATCAAGTGGGTCGCCGGTCTGATGGGCCCGATCGCGATTCCGTTCATGCTGGGTCTGCTGCGCCGCTTCCGCAGGTCGGGTCCGACGGCGGCGCTCGTCAGCTGGGCGGCGGGCCTGCTGGCGTTCTACTTCACCAACTACAACTTCGACGGTTCGGTGAAGACGGATGTCGCGCTGCAGTACCAGGTGGCGCTGCCCCTGGCGATCTCGCTGGTCCTCTACATCGCGATCGGCTTCATCAAGCCGGAGGACACCCCCGAGCGCGACGCGGTCATCGAGCTGATCAATTCGGACGGTGACGGCCCGGGCGCCGGAGCGACGGTTCCGGCCCAGGCCGGTCACGGGGACACCGCGTTCACGAAGGACGTGAAAGACGTGAAGGACTGACACCCGCGACCGTACGGGGTGGGGCGGGGTGTTGCGTTGCGTGACGGGCGTTGCGGGACGGGGCGTTGAGGGGGGCGGGGCGTTGGGGGGCGGGGCAGGGGGTGGGTTCGGAACGTGACAGGGATACGGCTCGCTGTCACGGTGCGGATCCGCCCCTCGACCGCCCCTCGACCGCGCCGGGGCTCAGCCGCGCGGGTAACGCGTCAGCCAGCCGGGCGCGGCGGCCGACGGGCTGTGCAGGGCCGGGCCCTGTGTCATCTCCATCGCGAAGTCGTCGGCCAGCTCCAACAGCGTGGCCCGTCCCTCCAGTTCGGCGAGCCAGGTCGGCGGCAGCGCGGTCTCGCCGTGCAGCGCGCCGAGCAGCGCCCCGCACAGGGCGCCGGTGGCGGCGGAGGGCCCGCCGTGGTTGACGGCCAGCCGCAGCCCGTGCCGGATGTCCTCGCCGACCAGTGCGCAGTACACGGCGACGGCGAGGACGTCCTCGGCGGCGTCCGTGGCCCCCAGCGACTCGATCAGGGCCGGTCCCGGAATGCCCTGGCGTACGGTGCCGAGTGCCTGCTTCAGCGCTTCGGTGAGCGGCTCGTGCCCGGGACGCTCGGCGATCAGGGCCAGGGCGTGCTGGACGGAACCGTCCAGGGTCTCGCCGCGGGCCAGCCCGTGCACCATGACGGCCAGAGCGCCCGCGGAGAGCAGCGCGGTCGGGTGGCCGTGGGTGTGCGCGGCGCACTCGACGGCGAGTTGGAGGACGAGTTGGGGCTCCCAGCCGACGAGCAGCCCGAACGGCGCGGACCGGGTGAGCGCCGCCGAGTCCCGCGCGTTGGGGTTCTTCGGCCGGTCGAGGGTGCCCATGGTGGTGTCCCCGAGCCCCGTCAGACACTCCCGGGTGGGCCCGCGGCGCGCGTAGAGCCACTCTTCGAGGGCGAGCCAGCCGTTGTCCTTGCGGCGCTCGTCGGGCCCCCAGTCGTGCTGGGTGGCCGCCCACCGCAGATGGGCCCGGTGCACATCGGTGGGCGGGTGCCAGGCGCCGGTGTCGCGGCGGACCTGGGCGCGGATCAGCCCGTCGACGGTGAACAGGGTGAGCTGGGTGACAGCGGTGACGCGACCGCGCCCGCCGTACGCGGGGACGAAGTCGGTGACGGCGTCGGCGCCGTGGGCCGCCCGGATCTCTTCGAGCGTGAGCCCGTCGACACTCGCGCCGAGCGCGTCCCCGATGGCCCCGCCCAGCAGCGCGCCCCGCACCCGGCTCCGGAAGTCCTGCTGCTCGGCACGGCCCCAGACAGCTGTGGTCCCAGTGCTCACCGTGCCCCTCCCCCGTCGGCCCGTCGGCCCGTCGGCCGGTCGCCCGCCTTGCGACTGCCCAGCACTGTAATCGAACGTGAACGGCCGGTTGAGGGGGCGGACTTGGGTACGCGTGGGTATGTGGACGGACGTCCCGCAGGTCGTTTTTGACCCGCGCCACGACCGCGCCCTGCACCTGGCACAGGGAGTCGACCTCGTCACGATGAAGGAACCCACTGGGCCACGCCCGCCTCGGCGTCACAGCCGGCATCTACGCCCCCGTCCGGTTCTCGCCTCCAACGCCAGGCCATCGACACCCGCGGCAACGCGCTCGGCGACCCGGAGACCATCAAGACGCCCAACGACGACGACCCGCCATCCCCCGCCGCCCTCGTCCACTGACGTTGCCGTCAACTACTGCCGTCACCCCACACAGAAGCCCCGCCAGGACACCTGGCGGGGCTTCGATTTACTGCCATGACGTCAGTGAGGCCACGGTTCTAGCCCTGGGTCGGAGTACAGGCACACCAGGGGGCGATCTGCACAGATCGCCAACTCCAAAGCATCTTCGAAGGTGGAGCCCATTTCCCAGATCCATCCGAGCCCGGCGGCTACCACCTTCCCCTCGGCTTCAATGAAAACGCTCGAATAACTGAGCCATTCGCCGATCGGAAAGTACTGCCCGCCCAGGACTCCCTCAATCTCCGTCGCCAGGCCCCGCTGGCCCGACCCAGCCGAGATGGGATCAAAATTGAACGGTTCATCGTTGCTGAAGTTTGAGCCGGACTGATTTATTGGCTCAATGACTAGCCCACCCAGCGCGGCAAGGATTTCTTCGGCCTGCTGATTCGGCAGATACCCTTCCTGCTGCAAGGAGTCGAGCCAAGGGCTGACGCCAACCCTCCTTCGAGGGTGCCAGCCAGCGTCACGAAGAGCTCGCAGCAGATCGGGTCGCAGCGAATCAAATCTGATCATGACGGCTATCCAATACCAAGGTAATCCAGCAGTCGCCCGCAGCGACCGCAGGGGGTGGCAAGTTCACCATGCCCAGCCCTATTCGACGTTGACATGGAGTTGTTTCTCGACTTCACCGTTCGCATCGCACCTCCCCTGATGGGCGCACTTATTGCATTCGTAGCACTTCCGGCCCGACGGAGACGTGCACTCAGAAACGAACTTCACGCCTGACTCGTTAAGAACTTTGTCGGCACACCCCACCAACAGATCGCCAGTGTTGCAGTTATGCACGAGCACCGGCGTAGCCCCCGCCAGCACATAGTACGCATGGTCGGTGACCTCTATCTGCCTGCGTTTATGTAGGTCAACGGTATTTTAGTGCTCCGCTGGCGTGCGTGGGAGTGCGCTGAAATCCGGTGTTGTTGCCGTTAGGGATGCAGACGCCCTCAACCCGGCTCACAACGCTCCAGACGGCCCGCCCACCGCAGCTACCGTCCACTGACGCTGCTGTCAAACCGCCGAGAGCCCCACCGAATGACGATTCGGTGGGGCTCCGCGCATGCAGTCGATTCTCGAATCGATATCGACCAGAAGGCTACCGGGCAGAAATCTTGATCAGATTACCTCGATTTCGTACCCGTACTGCTCCTTGACATTTTCCGCCATTTCACGGCCAGCAACACGCGGGACTTTTCGCTCCCACCAACCACGCCCACCCTGCACATCGAACCCCTGGGCCAACAGGCCAGCGAACTTTTCATCCACTCGCCTGACTTCCGTCTCGAACCATTCCAGCTCAGGAACTTCTTTGATTGCTGGGTCGTCCATCACACGCTGGAGAAAACTGCGGATCGACATGTCGTCCCAGTACTCAAAGAGAGTTCCTTCATAGCCCTCCGTGCAGTCGTCGACAAACTCTGTCCACTCTTCGATGGCGCGATGGGGGGTCAGCGATGAGGATCGCCCGAGATTCCCAGACAATTCCCTGAATCTATCAAGGAACAGCATTACAGGTACCTCCCTCCCTGAACCACTACCGATATCTCATTGTCGTTCGACGGAAGCAAGAGAGGCACTCTGCCGGCCGGAAGGATGTCGAGACGCTACCGCCACTTTTCATGTACCCGTAGAGCTCGTAACACGATCATGAGCGGGCTTTCTTGAGGCGTCTGTAGCAGATGAGGCTGCAGGCGAGGGAGACGAAGGCGTCGTGGAGTTCGGT
>NZ_JBHVRW010000036.1:0-53542 GCF_042885475.1 Streptomyces sp. NPDC058051 | reverse complement strand
CCCAGTCGGGGTAGATGCGGTGTGAGGCGGGGTCGAGGAAGTTGAAGCGGGCGAGGTTCGCCTGGTTCTGGGGGGAGGCGTAGACGTCGTGGTAGTCCGATGCAGAGAGGCGCCGCGCAATGGTGCAGATCAAGACCCCCGAGCAGATCGCGAAGATGCGTGAGGCGGGGCTGGTGGTCGCTGCCATTCACGCGGCCACCCGAGAGGCGGCGGTTCCCGGCGCCACCACGCTGGACCTGGACCAGGTCGCCCGCAAGGTGATCGCCGACCACGGAGCGAAGCCGAACTTCCTCGGGTACGGCGGCTTCCCCGCGACCATCTGCACCTCGGTCAACGAGGTCGTCGTCCACGGCATCCCGGACGACAAGACCGTCCTCAAGGACGGCGACATCATCTCCGTCGACGCCGGCGCGATCGTCGACGGGTGGCACGGCGATGCCGCGTACACGGCTTTCGTCGGCACCGGTCACGCTCCGGAGCTGATCGAGCTCTCCCGCGTGACCGAGGAATCCATGTGGGCCGGTATCGCCGCGATGAAGGTGAACCACCGCCTCATCGACATCTCGAAGGCGATCGAGTCCTACATCCGCCGCCAGCCCCGCCCCGCCACCGGTAAGTACGGGATCATCGAGGACTACGGCGGCCACGGCATCGGCACCGAGATGCACATGGATCCCCACCTGCTGAACTATGTCAGCCGCAAGCGCGGCAAGGGCATCAAGCTCGTGCCGGGCGTCTGCCTGGCCATCGAGCCGATGGTCTCGCTCGGCACGGCGCAGACCGAGGTGCTGCGG
Source organism: Streptomyces sp. NPDC058051 (assembly GCF_042885475.1). NCBI lineage: Bacteria > Bacillati > Actinomycetota > Actinomycetes > Kitasatosporales > Streptomycetaceae > Streptomyces > Streptomyces sp. NPDC058051. The sequence goes on along the minus strand of NZ_JBHVRW010000036.1, from coordinate 52,748 downwards.
GACGACTGGACCGTGATCACCACGGACGGCACCTGGTCCTCCCACTGGGAGCACTCGATCGCTCTCACCGAACAGGGCCCGCTCGTCCTGACCGCCCCCGACTGCGGCAGGGAGAAGCTGGCGCAGTACGGGATCGAGGCCGCACCGGACCCGCTGGGCTGAGCGCACACCGGGCGGACGGGGTCGGACGGGACGGCCGGAGCCGGTGAAGGTGCGCGGGGAAGTGCCGGGATGCCGGGGCCGGTGTGGCCCCGGACCGGCCGCAAGTCCGCGGCCCCGGACCGCTTCGGGGCCGTGCGGATGGTCCGGCGGAGCGAGTGGTCCGGTGGATTTGACCCCCTTGTGGAGGTCTAAGGATCTCCTGGGTTGGGCAAACTTGACGGATTCGTCTTTTGGGGTCCGCTGACGTAGACTGACTCGTCGGCTCTCGTGCATCAGTGTGTCCACATGCCCACGGATGATGCCCGGAAGCCGATCAAGGTAGCCGATTCGAAAGGCGAAGCGTGGCCAAGAAGCAAGGTGCCATCGAAATTGAGGGCACCGTGATCGAGTCCCTCCCGAACGCCATGTTCAAGGTGGAACTCCAGAACGGTCACAAGGTCCTCGCGCACATCAGCGGCAAGATGCGGATGCACTACATCCGAATCCTTCCGGATGACCGGGTCGTCGTGGAGCTCTCCCCGTACGACCTGACGCGTGGCCGGATCGTCTACCGCTACAAGTAGATCTTGCCCGCATCACGCTTCGGCGTGGTGATGGCACTGACCCGGAGAACCTGACATCCCATGAAGGTCAAGCCGAGCGTCAAGAAGATCTGCGACAAGTGCAAGGTGATCCGCCGTCACGGTCGGGTCATGGTCATCTGCGACAACCTGCGCCACAAGCAGCGCCAGGGCTGACGCACGACCCCCTGCATCTCGCAGCACTTCGCGCGACGCACGTAATACGTACATACGCAGAGCCCGTCCAAGCTTCGGCTGACGACACCTCCGGCGGGGGCCGGGGACCCGGGCGTACCACCTCTCGCCACGAGAGGTCGGCGATCGGGAGCGGCACTGCGGAAGACCCCCGAAAAACAACTGGAGCCATTGAATGGCACGCGTTTCAGGTGTTGACATCCCGCGCGAAAAGCGCGTGGAGGTTGCCCTCACCTACGTCTTCGGTATCGGGCGCACCCGGTCCAAGGAGATTCTCGCCACCACTGGCGTGAACCCCAACACCCGCGTTCGCGACCTGGCCGAAGAGGACCTGGTCAAGATCCGCGAGTACGTGGACGCCAACCTCCGCACCGAGGGTGACCTCCGTCGCGAGATCCAGGCCGACATCCGCCGCAAGGTCGAGATCGGCTGCTACCAGGGCCTGCGTCACCGCCGCGGCCTGCCGGTCCACGGCCAGCGCACCAGCACGAACGCGCGTACCCGCAAGGGCCCGCGTCGCGCGATCGCCGGTAAGAAGAAGCCGGGCAAGAAGTAGTCCTCAGCGGACGCACTGCGGCAGTCCGGGTCTCCGGCCGTCCGCAGCAACCAGCGGTCTTCGCTGTAGGACCGATCACCTCCCCTCTCCATCTGGAGTCAAGACATGCCCCCCAAGGGTCGTCAGGGCGCAGCCAAGAAGGTGCGTCGCAAGGAAAAGAAGAACGTCGCTCACGGCCACGCGCACATCAAGAGCACGTTCAACAACACGATCGTCTCGATCACGGACCCCTCGGGCAACGTGATCTCCTGGGCCTCCGCCGGCCACGTCGGCTTCAAGGGCTCGCGCAAGTCCACCCCGTTCGCCGCGCAGATGGCCGCCGAGTCGGCCGCCCGTCGCGCGCAGGAGCACGGCATGCGCAAGGTTGACGTCTTCGTGAAGGGCCCCGGCTCCGGCCGCGAGACCGCGATCCGTTCGCTCCAGGCCACCGGCCTGGAGGTCGGTTCGATCCAGGACGTCACCCCCACCCCGCACAACGGATGCCGGCCGCCCAAGCGTCGCCGCGTCTGATTCTGCCCGGGCAGTGGTGCCGGTCATCCGGCACCGGCTCGTGGTTCCGGGCGGTACGGCCCTTTCGGGTCGTGCCGCCCGTACCCTTGTCAGTATCTGGGGGCGTCAAATAGTGGGCGCCCACGACTGAAGGAACGCAACATGCTTATCGCTCAGCGTCCGTCGCTGACCGAAGAGGTCGTTGACGAGTTCCGCTCCCGGTTCGTCATCGAGCCGCTGGAGCCGGGCTTCGGTTACACCCTCGGCAACTCTCTTCGCCGCACGCTCCTCTCCTCGATCCCCGGCGCTGCTGTCACCAGCATCCGGATCGACGGTGTCCTGCACGAGTTCACCACCGTGCCGGGCGTCAAGGAGGACGTCACCGACCTCATCCTCAACATCAAGCAGCTGGTCGTCTCCTCGGAGCACGACGAGCCGGTCGTGATGTACCTGCGCAAGCAGGGCCCCGGCCTGGTCACCGCTGCTGACATCGCCCCGCCGGCCGGTGTGGAGGTCCACAACCCGGACCTGGTCCTGGCCACGCTGAACGGCAAGGGCAAGCTGGAGATGGAGCTGACCGTCGAGCGCGGTCGCGGCTACGTCTCCGCGGTCCAGAACAAGCAGGTGGGCCAGGAGATCGGCCGTATCCCGGTCGACTCCATCTACTCGCCGGTACTCAAGGTCACCTACAAGGTCGAGGCGACCCGAGTCGAGCAGCGCACCGACTTCGACAAGCTCATCGTCGACGTCGAGACCAAGCAGGCCATGCGTCCCCGTGACGCCATGGCTTCGGCCGGTAAGACCCTGGTCGAGCTGTTCGGCCTGGCGCGCGAGCTCAACATCGACGCCGAGGGCATCGACATGGGTCCGTCCCCGACGGACGCCGCGCTCGCCGCCGATCTGGCGCTGCCGATCGAGGAGCTGGAGCTCACGGTCCGCTCGTACAACTGCCTCAAGCGCGAAGGCATCCACTCCGTGGGTGAGCTCGTGGCGCGTTCCGAGGCCGACCTGCTCGACATCCGCAACTTCGGTGCGAAGTCGATCGACGAGGTCAAGGCGAAGCTGGCCGGTATGGGCCTGGCGCTCAAGGACAGCCCGCCCGGATTCGACCCGACGGCCGCGGCCGACGCGTTCGGCGCCGATGACGACGCGGACGCCGGTTTCGTGGAGACCGAGCAGTACTGACCACCTCCGGCGGAGGTGCCCGGCGGTCGCCGGGTGCCCCCGCCGGTGCGAGGTTCCTTCCTCGGCCACCGGCCCGGTCCCGGTCCGGTGGCCGATGCCTGCGGTGACAGGCAGGGACCGCCTCGTCCGAGGGAAGCCTCGGGCAGGCACAGACGTCCGCGGGGCAGCCGCCTCGCGGGAACTGACACCGGTACCTGATACGGCCGGTGCAGCACACAAGGAGAAAAACCATGCCGAAGCCCGCCAAGGGCGCCCGTCTGGGCGGCAGCGCTGCGCACGAGAAGCTTCTTCTCAACAACCTCGCGAAGTCGCTGTTCGAGCACGGCCGCATCACCACGACCGAGGCCAAGGCCCGCCGCCTGCGTCCGGTCGCCGAGCGCTTCATCACCAAGGCGAAGAAGGGCGACATCCACAACCGTCGCCTGGTGCTGCAGTCGATCACGGACAAGGGCATCGTGCACACGCTCTTCACCGAGATCGCCCCGCGGTACGAGAACCGCCCCGGTGGTTACACCCGCATCACCAAGATCGGCAACCGTCGCGGCGACAACGCCCCGATGGCCGTCATCGAGCTGGTCGAGGCGCTGACCGTGGCCCAGCAGGCCACCGGTGAGGCCGAGGCCGCGACCAAGCGCGCGGTCAAGGAAGACGCCCTCAAGAAGGACGAGGCCCCGGCCGAGTCCGCCGAGGTCGTCGAGGACGCCAAGCCGGCCGACGCCGAGGCAGCGGCTGATGTCGAAGCCAAGGACGCCTGAGCGTTCTGAGACCCCTGGACGGGCCCGCATCACCCTTCGGGGCGGTGCGGGCCCGTTCCGTAGGGACTGGCAGAAAAGGATCCTTCGGTGAGTGACGAGGTAGAGCCCGGCTTCGTACGGGTGCGGCTGGACCTGGCGTACGACGGCAAGGGCTTCTCCGGCTGGGCCAAGCAGACCGGCAGGCGGACCGTCCAGGGGGAGATCGAGGACGCGCTGCGGACCGTGACACGGTCCGCACGGACGTACGACCTGACCGTCGCCGGGCGTACCGATGCCGGGGTGCACGCCCGGGGCCAGGTCGCCCATGTCGACCTGCCGGACGAGGTGTGGGCCGAGCACGCGGACAAGCTGTTGCGGCGGATGGCCGGGCGGATGGCACCCGATGTGCGGATCTGGCGGATCTCCCGGGCGCCCGTCGGGTTCAATGCCCGCTTCTCGGCGCTGTGGCGTCGTTACGCGTACCGGGTCGCCGATCGTCCCGGTGGGGTGGATCCGCTGGTGCGCGGTCATGTGCTGTGGCACGACCGGCCGTTGGACGTCGACGCCATGAACGAGGCGGCGCTCCGGATGGTCGGGGAGCACGACTTCGCCGCGTACTGCAAGAAGCGCGAGGGTGCGACGACCATCCGTACGCTGCAGAAGCTGCGTTGGGTGCGGGACGAGGCGTCCGGGATCCTGACGGCGACCGTGCAGGCGGACGCGTTCTGCCACAACATGGTGCGGGCCCTGATCGGGGCGGCGCTGTTCGTCGGGGACGGGCGCCGCCCGGCCGAATGGCCCGCCCAGGTGCTGGCGGCACGGCTGCGCGATCCCGGCGTGCACGTGGTACGCCCCCATGGCCTGACGCTGGAGGAAGTGGCGTACCCGGCCGATGAGTTGCTGGCCGCCCGGTCCAAGGAGTCGCGCAGGGTGCGCACGCTCCCCGGAGCGGGCTGCTGCTGACCCGCGGCGGTGCGCCGGCCCTTCGCTCAGTCCGGGGCCGGGGCCGTGCCGCCGCGCGCCCGGCGCCGCTGCCGCCAGGCACCCGCCAGCCGGCCCGCCATGTACAGGGACACGAGTGTGGCCATCGCCGCCCGGAGCGGGCGGACGTCCGCGGCCGACCACGCGTACACGGCAGCCGCCGTGAACAGCACCAGCCCCAGGACACGCAGCAGCCACCAGAACGGTGAGCGGGGTGCGTGGCTGTCCGGGGGCGGCGGGTGTTCGCCGTCCCGGGCGGTCATCGAGGACCGCAGGCCGGCCAGCAGGCCGCGGCGGGTGAGGACCCTGGCGTCGGGGAGGGCGTCGAGGACTTCCGGGCGGTCCCCGAAGGCCGGGGGCAGCGGGGGCAGGGACAGGGCCGCCAGGAGGTCCGACTGGTGGCGGGGCGGGTTTCCCGTGGCACGCAGGACGTGGATCAGCGGGCGGGGGTCGGGGAGGGCGAAGGCGCGGGACAGGGCCTCGGCCGTGGCGGCGGCCGCGGTGTGGTCGGGGGCAGGGGACGTGGTGTCCCACTCGTGGCTGGCCAGGGGCCTGCCCTTGAGGAACAGGGTGAGCCCGCAACGTTCGGGCGTGCGGCGCAGAACCAGCGTGGGCCACTTCTCACCGGTGGTGAATCGGTCGGCGGCCGTGGTCAGCGGGTCCTCCGTGGACAGGACCGAGCGCTTGGCGGGCCGGGCCTCGGGGACGGCCTCGATGTAGGTGTGCGTGGTGGTTGCCGGGGCGGTGCGCAGGGAGACGCCGCACATCAGCGCCGCCTGTGCCACGTCCGCCGGGCGGGCCGCCGCGATCGCGACCGCGCACGGGGCGCCGGGCCACCATTCGGGGGTGGGGACGGGGGTACGGGCCTGCGGAGGAGGTCCGAAGAACGGGGTCCGGGCCGCCATGTGGATGCGGATGCCCGAGCGGGTCTCCAGGAACTCCGTGCGCGGGTCGCTCCCGAAGTACGCCCAGGGGTGCGTGGTGGCGTGGACGCCGATGGCGCGGAACGCGTCGAGGGCCTCGTCCCAGCGCTCCGTGCGCAGCAGCATCAGGGCCAGGTGGTTGCGGAAGCCGGCGGCCTCGGGGCTGCCGGTCCCGTACACGTCCGAGAGCTCCAGGGCGCGGGCGATGGCCGACGTGACGCGGGGCGCGTAGGGATCGGGGCCCGCCGGTGTGCCGGGGGCGGGGGAGAGGACCGTGTACTCCAGCGCTGCGAGCAGCGGCAGGGCGTGCAGCTTCGAGCCGGGCGGGGCCGTCGTCGCCGCGCTCTCGGCGAAGCCGAACATCTCCTCGTGCGAACCCCACCACCTCGCGGACAGGTACTGGAGGGCCGCGGCATGGCATCCGTAGTGGTGCGGGTCGCGTGCCAGGGCCTGCGCCCGGTACTCGTCGAAGGCCTCGCGCGGGGCCCGGCTGCCCCTGGCGTGGGTCAGGGCGATGCGCCACGGGACGGGATCGGCGGGGTTGAGATCGGCCGCCCCGCCGATCACCGGGGCCGCGTCCTCCAGCAGCGCGAAGAAGGCCCGGAGCTGGTCGGGCGAGACCCGCCCGGCACGTTCCGCCGTCCGTATCTCCCAGGCCCGGCCGATACAGAGGTCCGCCCGGACCAGAGCCGCGTCCGGGTCCTCGGGGGATCCGGACGACCAGGCGTCCAGCCAGCCGGGGTTGTGCAGGGCGGCTGCGGCGAGCCGGGAGACGTAGCCGTCCCTCAGCTCCCACTGGGCGTGCGCACGGGTGGCGGCCAGCAGTTCGCGGGCGGGGCCGTGGTCGCCCTCGGCTGCCGCGGTCAGGGCGGTACGGAGCGCGGTGTCCGGGGCGTCGACGACCACGGCTTCGTCCGGCGGCAGATCGGCACCGATGGCCGCGCTGTGGCGCAGCACGCGGGGGAGGGTGAGGAGGAACGGGAGGCGCACGGGAATCCCGGGCCGGGTCAGCCGGTGGGCGCGGTGGCCGCCGCCGATGCCTGGAGCTCGCCGCGGTGGCGGATCTGACGGAATGTGAAGTTCGTCAGGTCGTCACCCGTGGCGTAGACGTTCTTGTCACCCTTGGTGACGTTCTTGCCGCTGGTGAACCCGCTGATGGAGAAGTAGGCGTAGCGGCCGTAGGAGTTGGCGGTACGGCGGCAGAACGACCCGGCGGGGCAGAAGGCCGGTACGCCCGCTCCGCCCAGTGCGGCGATGCTGTCGCTCGCCTGCTGGGCCGCCTTCTTCGCCTGTGCCTCCGTCCCGAAGACCGCGAGGCCGACGGTGACGGCGACACCGTCCTTGCTGTACGTGGCACGGATGACCTGGCCGCAGCCGTTGTTGACGAGGACCGAGCCGAGCGTGCCCTTGGCGGTCGCGGCGCAGTTCTTCGTCTGCTGCGTCGCGCCCTTGACGTAGACGCGGTCGCCCATCGTGAGCTTCTTGCCGGGGAAGAACGCGTCGACGGTGATCGGCGCCTTGTCCTTCTTGGCGTCGGATATGTAGTCCTTCGGGTCCGGTGGGGGCGGTGGTGCCACCGAGGAGAAGGACGGTTCCGGCTCGGCCGTGTCGTTCGGCAGGTCGCTGGGCGCGGGCAGCTCGCTCGCGTTCTTGCCGGAGTTGGCGTGGTTGTTGTTGTTCGTCGAGATGACCGCCGTCGCCACGATCGCGCCGACCGCGGCGGTGGCGAGTACGCCGCCGCCGATCAGCAGCCACTTCTTGCGACGGCCGCGCGCGGCGGACTCGTCGGCCAGTGCTGCCCAGTCCGGAGTCTGTGTGCCCCCGGGCCCCCAGGAGGGCCCCCCTTGCCCAAAGCTCATGCGGCGAATCCTAGACGGAACATAATCCGGTTGGGCCAGGGCTTCGCGGCCCGTGACAATGCTGTGCATGGGACATCTCGAAGCGGGCCATCTGGAGTATTACCTACCGGACGGGCGGGTGCTGCTCGGCGATGCCTCGTTCCGGGTCGCGGACGGGGCCGTGGTCGCCCTCGTGGGGGCGAACGGAGCCGGGAAGACCACGCTGCTGAGGCTGCTCGCCGGGGAGCTCCAGCCGCACGGCGGCTCCGTGTCGGTGAGCGGCGGCCTCGGCGTGATGCAGCAGTTCGTGGGTTCCGTGCGGGACGACCGCACGGTCCGGGACCTGCTGGTCTCCGTCGCCCAGCCCCGTATCCGGGAGGCGGCCCTCGCGGTCGACCGGGCCGAGGAACTGATCCTCACCGTCGACGACGAGGCCGCGCAGATGACGTACGCGCAGGCCCTGAGCGACTGGGCGGAGGCACGCGGGTACGAGGCCGAGACGGTGTGGGACATGTGCACCACGGCCGCGCTCGGTGTGCCGTACGAGAAGGCGCAGTGGCGCGAGCTGCGCACGCTGTCCGGCGGTGAGCAGAAGCGGCTGGTGCTGGAGGCGCTGCTGCGCGGGCCGGACGAGGTGCTGCTGCTCGACGAGCCGGACAACTATCTCGACGTCCCCGGCAAGCGCTGGCTGGAGGAGAAGCTGAAGGAGACCCGTAAGACGGTCCTCTTCGTCTCCCACGACCGGGAGCTGCTGTCCAGGGCCGCGGAGAAGATCGTCAGCGTCGAGCCGAGCCCGGCGGGCAGCGACGTGTGGGTGCACGGCGGCGGCTTCGATACGTACCACCAGGCGCGCAAGGACCGGTTCGCCCGGTTCGAGGAGCTGCTGCGGCGCTGGGAGGAGGAGCACGCCAGGCTGAAGGCGCTGGTCCACCGGCTGCGGCAGCAGGCCGCGATCAGCCCCGACATGGCGTCCCGCTACCGGGCGATGCAGACCCGTTTCAAGAAGTTCGAGGACGCGGGACCTCCGCCGGAGCCGCCGCGCGAGCAGGACATCAGGATGCGGCTGCGCGGCGGCCGGACCGGAGTACGGGCGCTGACCTGCGAGGGGCTGGAGCTGACGGGGCTCATGAAGCCGTTCGACCTGGAGGTCTTCTACGGGGAGCGGGTCGCCGTCCTCGGCTCGAACGGCTCCGGGAAGTCCCACTTCCTGCGGCTTCTCGCGGGCGAGCCGGTGGCGCACACGGGCGGGTGGAGGCTCGGGGCGCGTGTCGTGCCGGGTCACTTCGCGCAGACGCACGCCCATCCGGAGCTGCTGGGCCACACGCTCGTGGAGATTCTGTGGACCGAGCACGCCAAGGACCGCGGCGGGGCGATGTCCGTACTGCGGCGCTACGAGCTGGAGCGGCAGGGGGACCAGCCGTTCGAGAAGCTCTCCGGCGGGCAGCAGGCCCGGTTCCAGATCCTTCTCCTGGAACTGTCCGGCACGACCGCGCTGCTGCTGGACGAGCCGACGGACAACCTGGACCTGGAGTCCGCCGAGGCCCTGCAGGACGGCCTTGAGGCGTACGACGGGACGGTCCTGGCGGTCACGCACGACCGCTGGTTCGCGAAGTCCTTCGACCGGTATCTGGTGTTCGGTTCGGACGGCGTCGTGCGGGAGACGAAGGAGCCGGTGTGGGACGAGCGGAGGGTGGAGCGGGCGCGGTAGGACGAGGTGGCGGTGGTGGGTGCTGGTGCCCGGTCCTGGTGCCCGGTCCTGGTGCCCGGCGCCGCTCGGCTGCTGGTGCTGGTCGGGGCATGGGTGCTGGTCGGAGCGCCGGCGCTCACCCGTCCGGGTGAGCGCTCCGCGAAGGGCGGACACGCCCTGTGCCGTGTTCCTAGCGTGGCCGCATGGTCAGCTCATCACACGAGGCGATGCACCGGATCTTCCAGGAGGATCCCGGGGTCTTCGCGCGGACGTTCCGCACGCTCGGCCTCCCCTTTCCGGAACCCGTCGCGGTCTCGCTCATGCCCACGGATCTCACCGAGATCAAGCCGCTCGAAAGACGAGTGGACACCCTTCTGCGGATCGACGCGGCCGAAGGCGGCAGCTATCTGCTGGCCGTTGAGGCGCAGGGCAAAAAGGACCGGGGGAAGCCCGGCAGCTGGGCCTATTACGTGGCTCACCTCTACGCGAAGTACCAGCTTCCTCCGCTGCTCCTGGTGACGTGCCAGGACCGGGCGACGGCCGAGTGGGCGGCCCGGACGGCGGTCATCGGTCCCACGACATGGCCGACGCTGTCGCTCCGCCCCTTGGTGCTCGGGCCGCACAACGTCCCCGTCCTCACCGATGCGGACGCCGCAGCGAGGGACATTCCCCTCGCCACGCTCTCGGCCATCACGCATGGTAAGGATCCGAATGCCGGTGTCATACTGAAGGCTCTGGCCGCCGCTCTGCAGACCGTTGACGACGACACTGCACTGATCTTCGCCGAACTCACCGAACTTGGCCTGGGCTCCGCTCCGGCCGCACAGATCTGGAGGGACCTGATGTCTGTAGACCTCTCTTTCTTCCGCTCGGAGACTTCTGAGCGGCTGCGTTCCGAGGGGCGTTCCGAGGGGCGTTCCGAGGGGCGTTCCGAGGGACTTGCCGAGGGCGTTCTGTTGGTCCTGTCCAAGCGGGGGATCGCGGTCTCGGAGCCGGTGCGGGAGCGGATCATGTCCTGTGCGGATCTGGACGTGCTGAGTGACTGGCTCGACCGGGCGTTGACCGCCGAGGTCGCCGAGGACCTGTTCGCGGCGGAGGCCTGATTCCGACCGTGTCGGAACGGCGGGTTCCGGGGCGGCCGGAAACCCTGTCCTGGTGTTCGGAAGCCGGGCAGGACCGACAGCCCCGGGGCTGTTTTGACCCGCACGGGGGAGCGACGGTATTCTTCTGGTTTGTTATGCGTATTGGCTTGGTCGTTCTCACGCGAGGGGCCCTTACGCCGGTTCACCGGGCCGATGACCAGCGGCAGGCACTCGGGTTGCGTCCCCGTAGCGCCGCCAAGGCTGGTGTGATCGTCCGGGTGGCCTTGTCAGGACTCACTCACTGAAGAAGCGAAGGCTACGACCGTGCGTACGTACAGCCCCAAGCCCGGCGATGTGACGCGCCAGTGGCACATCATTGACGCGCAGGACATCGTCCTGGGTCGTCTGGCCACCACGGCTGCGAACCTCCTCCGCGGCAAGCACAAGGCGATCTACGCCCCCCACATGGACATGGGCGACTTCGTCATCATCATCAACGCCGAGAAGGTTCACCTCTCCGGCAACAAGAAGACCCAGAAGATGGCGTACCGCCACTCCGGGTTCCCGGGTGGTCTCCGCTCCGTCCGCTACGACGAGCTGCTCGCCAAGAGCCCCGAGAAGGCTGTCGAGAAGGCCATCAAGGGCATGATCCCCAAGAACAGCCTGGGCCGTCAGATGCTCTCGAAGCTCAAGGTCTACGCGGGCGACCAGCACCCGCACGCTGCTCAGCAGCCGGTCCCGTTCGAGATCACCCAGGTCGCGCAGTAGTTCCGGCCTCCCCCTAAGACCAAAAGAAAGATCTGAGGAGAATCGTGGCCGAGACCACTGTTGAGAACCCCGTCGAGGGCACCGAGGGCGAAGAGGTCTTCGCCGAGGTGACCACCTTCGAGTCCGAGGTTCCCGTCGAGGGCGAGTACACCAGCGAGTCGCTGGCCTCCCGCTTCGGCGACCCGCAGCCCGCCGCCGGCCTGGGCCGTCGGAAGAACGCCATCGCCCGCGTCCGGATCGTTCCGGGCACCGGCAAGTGGAAGATCAACGGTCGCACCCTTGAGGACTACTTCCCCAACAAGGTGCACCAGCAGGAAGTCAACGAGCCCTTCAAGGTGCTCGAACTCGACAACCGCTACGACGTCATCGCCCGCATCTCGGGTGGCGGCGTCTCGGGTCAGGCCGGTGCCCTGCGCCTCGGCGTGGCCCGTGCGCTGAACGAGGCGGACGTGGACAACAACCGCGCCCCGCTGAAGAAGGCCGGCTTCCTCTCCCGCGACGACCGTGCGGTCGAGCGCAAGAAGGCCGGTCTCAAGAAGGCCCGTAAGGCCCCGCAGTACAGCAAGCGCTAAATCGCCTGCTCATCCGCTGTACACGTTCGCCCCGGCAGCACACCTTGTGCTGGCCGGGGCGTTCGTCTATCGGCACCCCTGGGCGTATAACGGCATAAGACGTTCATACGCTTGCAGGTGCGGTGTTGTGTGGCGTCGCTCGGTGAGGGCGCGCCGCGTCGTGCGCATGGTGTTGCTGTGTCGCGTCGGTCTGCACGGCGTCGGCTCGCAGGGCAACGCATTCGTTTGGTTTGTGGTTTCGGAGCATCTTCGGAGGACACCAGTGGGACGACTCTTCGGCACGGACGGTGTGCGCGGTGTCGCCAATGCGGACCTGACGGCCGAGCTGGCGCTCGGTCTGTCGGTCGCTGCGGCGCATGTGCTCGCCGAGGCGGGCACCTTCGAGGGGCATCGGCCGACAGCCGTGGTGGGGCGCGACCCACGTGCGTCCGGAGAGTTCCTGGAGGCCGCCGTCGTGGCGGGCCTCGCCAGCGCGGGCGTGGACGTCCTGCGGGTCGGTGTGCTGCCCACCCCCGCGGTGGCGTACCTCACCGGTGCGCTGGGCGCCGACCTCGGCGTGATGCTCTCCGCCAGCCACAACGCCATGCCGGACAACGGCATCAAGTTCTTCGCCCGCGGCGGTCACAAGCTCGCCGACGAGCTGGAGGACCGGATCGAGACGGTCTACGAGCAGCACCGCACCGGTGAGCCGTGGGAGCGCCCGACCGGTGCCGGTGTGGGGCGTGTCACCGAGTACGCCGAGGGCTTCGACCAGTACATCGCGCACCTGATCGCCGTCCTTCCGAACCGGCTCGACGGGCTGAAGGTCGTCCTCGACGAGGCGCACGGCGCGGCCTCCCGGGTCTCGCCCGAAGCCTTCGCACGGGCCGGCGCCGAGGTGATCACGATCGGCGCCGAGCCCGACGGCCTGAACATCAACGACGGCTGCGGCTCCACCCATCTGGAGCTGCTGAAGGCCGCCGTCGTCGACCACGGCGCCGACCTCGGTATCGCGCACGACGGTGACGCCGACCGCTGCCTCGCCGTCGACGCCACGGGCGCGGAGGTCGACGGCGACCAGATCCTGGCCGTGCTCGCCCTCGCCATGCGCGAGGCCGGGCAGCTGCGCAAGGACACCGTGGTCGGTACGGTCATGTCCAACCTCGGCTTCAAGATCGCGATGGAGCAGGCGGGCATCAAGCTCGTCCAGACCGCCGTCGGCGACCGCTACGTACTGGAGTCGATGAAGGCCGAGGGCTACGCGCTGGGCGGCGAGCAGTCCGGCCACGTCATCGTCCTGGACCACGCCACCACCGGCGACGGCACGCTGACCGGCCTGCTGCTGGCGGCCCGGGTCGCCGCCACCGGCCGTGCCCTCGCCGAGCTGGCCGAGGCCATGCAGCGGCTGCCCCAGCTCCTGATCAACGTCCCCGACGTCGACAAGTCCCGCGTCGGGACCTCCCCGGAGCTGGCCGCGGCGGTCGTCGAGGCCGAGCGCGAACTGGGCTCCACCGGACGCGTACTGCTGCGCCAGTCGGGCACGGAGCCGCTGGTACGGGTCATGGTCGAGGCGGCCGACATCGACCAGGCACGTGCGGTCGCCGAGCGGCTGGCCGACGTGGTGAAGTCCGCGCTCGGCTAGTGCCGCGGCACCGGACCGTGCCGGGCCCGTCCCCGGGCCGGGCAGGATCGGTGGGCGGGGGCCGGTGCCGTGCGTCGCGCGGCGGAGGAGGCGCCGGGACGGGGGCCCGCCCCGTAGCCCGTCCGGTGGTGTGCCGTCCGCAGGGCCGGTGCGGGGTCAGAGTTTGCGCAGGGACAGCCGCTGGACCTTGTGGTCCGGCCCCTTGCGCAGCACCAGCGTGGCACGGCCCCGGGTGGGCGCCACATTCTCCACCAGGTTGGGCTTGTTGATGGTCCGCCACATCGTCGCGGCGTACTCCATCGCCTCCGCCTCGGAGACCTGGGTGTACGTGCGGAAGTACGAGAACGGGTTCTGGAACGCCGTCTCGCGCAGCTTCCGGAACCGGTTGAGATACCAGGTCTCGATGTCCTCGGTCCTCGCGTCCACGTACACGCTGAAGTCGAAGTAGTCCGCCAGCCCGACCCTCGTCCGCCCGTCCTTGCCGGGCAGTGCGGGCTGCAGCACGTTCAGCCCCTCGACGATCAGGATGTCGGGGCGGCGTACGGTGAGCCGCTCGCCCGGCACGATGTCGTAGATCAGATGCGAGTAGACGGGCGCCGTCACCTCGTCCTTGCCGGCCTTGATGTCGGCGACGAAGCGGGTCAGGGCGCGCCGGTCGTACGACTCCGGGAACCCCTTGCGGGACATGAGGCCCCGCGCCCGGAGTTCCTTCATCGGCAGCAGGAACCCGTCCGTCGTGACGAGCTCCACCCGGGGGTGCTCGGGCCACCGGGCCAGCAACGCCTGGAGGATGCGGGCCGTGGTGGACTTGCCGACCGCGACACTGCCCGCGACCCCTATGACGAACGGGGTGCCGCGCTGTGCGCCGTGGCCGTTGCCCGCGTCCCCGAGGAAGGTGTTCAGGGCGCCGCGCAGACCCGAGGTGGCCTGGACGTACAGGTTGAGGAGCCGGGAGAGCGGCAGATAGACGTCCCGTACCTCGTCGAGGTCGATGACGTCCCCGAGCCCGCGCAGCTGCTCCACCTCCTCGGCGGTCAGCGGCAGCGGCGTCTTGTCACGCAGGGCGCTCCACTCGGCGCGCGACAGGTCGACGTACGGCGTCGTCGGGTGCTCGGTGCGTCGGTGGGTGCTCCGTGACGGTGAAGTGATCACCTGTTCATTGTTGCGGGAGTTTTGACGGCGCGGGAGGTGGGCTCGGTCACGCGGGGGGTGGGCTCGGTCACGTGGGTACGGGCGGGGCCGGTGTCCGCACCCCTGTGGCGGACACCGGCCCTGGTCCGTGGCCCCCGGACGCGTCAGGGCTTCTCGCCCTTGGCGTCGACGACGGCGGTTTCGATCCTGGCCACGCTGTAGGTGATCTGCCCCGCCGTGTGCTTCTCCGGAGGCAGTTTCACCGTGCCGGCGGCGAACTGGGACTCGTAGTCCTCGGTGACCACGGACCGCATCCCGGCGTAGCCGAAGTCGTGCGGGTCGAGGAGGATTTCCCGCTGCTCGTGCCTGCCGTCCTCCTCCCGGGTGAGGGCGATGGCCTCGCGCCCGGCGGCGTCCTTCACCAGATGGTCGGTCACGTGCACGCCGGGGACGGTGGCCAGGGCCCGGTAGATCCGGGCGAGGGCGGCCGGCGCGATCGGATACGCCTCGACCATCAGCCCCATCGCCCGGAAGCTGTGCTGCGCCTGCCCCTCCGGCGGACTCTCGGCGGTGTTGCCCGTGGGGTAGAACGAGCGGACCTTCGCCAGCAGCCGCGCCGGGTCGTCGGGCAGCTCGTCGGCGGCCCGGTAGACCTGGCGGGAGGTGCGGTAGTCGTCGTCCTTGCCGTTCTTGGCCGCGGCGGAGTTGTCGTAGGGAACCCAGTTGTCGGGGTTGTACGAGAAGTCGAGGGGAGGCGAGCCCTTCGGCTGTTCCGGTGGGGCGATCACGACCTTCGTGTAGATCCACTGGTCGTCGCGCGGCTCGGTCGGGGCGGGTTGCATCTCCAACGCGTCGGCGGCCCGGTTCAGCACCTCGGCCGGGTTGTCCAGCCGCAGGGTTCCGGAGGCCGAAGCGGGTCCGGAACGGTCGGGGGCGGCGGCCCCGACGAGCTGGGTGCCGAGCACGGCCGCCACGGTGATCGCCGCAGCCGCGCCGAGGGAGGCGATCCGCCAGTCGGCCCGCAGCCGCCGGACGCGACGGCCCGAGGCCACGGCCTCCGTGAGCCGCAGCCGGCCCGGAGCGAGTGCGGAACGGTCGGGAACGGGCGCGTCCGCGCGCAGCTCCCGCAGCTGGGTCATTTCGTCCATGACGGGGTCAGCTCCATGACGTCGGGCGTGAACGAGGGATCCATGCGCAGCGCCTCACGGACCTTGCGGCGGGCGCGATTGAGCCGGGACCGTACGGTGCCGAGCGGGATGCCCAGCGCCTCGCCGACCTCCTGGTACCCGAGATCGGCCCAGGCGATGAGCAGCAGCACATGACGGTCGCCGGGCGAGAGCGAGGCGAGTGCCCCGGCCAGCGGTGCCTGGGCGGCGATCCGGTCGTCGCAGCGGTCGCTCCAGGACGCGGCCACCGGGTCCTGACCGGTACGGGCCAGAGCCCGCAGGCCCCGCTCCTCGCCGCGCCGCTGCTTTCCGATGAGATGCGCGGCGATGCCGTACAGCCAGGGGCGGGCGTTGCGACGCGTGCGGTCGTAACGGTGCCGGGAGCGGAAGGCGATGAGGAAGGTCTCCGCCGTGATGTCGTCCGCCGCGCCCTCCCCGAGGCGGCGGGCGGCATAGCGGTGGATGTCCGGGGCGTGGCGGTCGTAGAGCCCGGCGAAGATCTCGGGATGCTCCAGCGACTGCGCGACGACCTCGGCATCGTCGTCGGGGCTGGCTGGTGGTCCGGTCACATCGGCTCCTGGGCGTCGGGGACGAGCGTGTCACCCCTTGTTGCCCGTAGGACTCGGAAAGGTTCATGGGATGCGGAAAGGTTCACCGATCCCGATACGGAGCGTCCGGGCCGGCCGCTCCGTTCGCCTCGGGCCGTCGCCGCTTCCGGTGCGTCGCGTGTCCCACGTCACAGGAACTCCTTCCGGGCGGCGGAGAGGGTAGGAGGTGTGAGGCACACAGAGGATGCGGGCGGTCTGCGCCGACGCATACGGGCGGGGGACCGCCAGACGTTCGCCGACCTCTATGAGGACTACGCGCGCACGGTCTACAACCACGCCCTCCGGATGACCGGCGACTGGTCGACGGCCGAGGACGTCATGGCCGAGACCTTCCTGGCCGCGTGGCGTACCCGGGAGCGGCTGGAACCGGACGGAGGGTCGCTCAGACCGTGGTTGCTCGGCATCGCGACCCACAAGGCCGAGAACGCGAACCGGTCCAGGCGGCGGCGGCTCGCCTTTCTGGCCCGCCACCGGGAGCCGCCCGCCGCGGCGGATTTCGCGCAGGAGACCGCGGGACGGATCGACGACGCCCGTCGGCTGGTGGCCGTCCACGCCGCGCTGAGCCGGCTGCGCCGGCACGAGCGTGAGGTGTTGGCCCTGTGCGTGTGGTCGGGTCTGGACTACGCGGAGGCCGCGCAGGCCCTGGGCATCCCGGTCGGCACCGTGCGCTCCCGGCTGTCACGGGCGCGGGCCAGGCTCCGCCGGCTCAGCGAGGAAGAAGTGGCGGAACCGCGGCGGCCCCGCGGAGAGGTGAGAAGCGGGGCCGCGCTCGCGGCCCTGCCCGTGCGGGAGGAAACACCATGAACGACGCCGGCACGCCCCGGCCGCTGTCCGAGCGGGCCGAGGTCGAGGAAGCGGCCCGGCTGCTGCCGACCCCGGCCGAATGGGACCTCCCGCCCGAGCGCCATCTCCACCACAAGGAAGCACTGATGCAACAGATGGAACAGGACCGCGCCGCCTCGGTACCGGTCGTGCGGGCTCCTCGCCGATGGCTGCGCCCGGCCGTCCTGGTACCGGCAACGGCACTGGCACTGGCCGCGGCCCTGACCGCGGGCATCGGCCTGGGCGGCAGCGGGGGACCGGCCGACGGGGCGACGCCGCGGGCGCAGGCGCCGGGGCAGGTCCGGCAGCAGACCGTCGCGCTGCTCGGCCGGCTGTCCGACGCCGCGCTCGCCGCCGACACCGCGACACCGGTCGGGGACAGCCAGTTCGTGTACGTGAGGACCACGGGCCGCAGCGCGGACCAGACGAGCGGAAAGGCGGTGACCGGTGCGCTGAAGGGGCGTGAGGTCTGGTTCTCGCAGGCACCGGGGCCGGTCAAGCGGATCGGTCTCATCCGCGAGGACGGGGACACCGTGCCGATCAATGCCGAACTCGGCGACAGCGGCGGCACCCCGGCAGGAATCGACCGGCCCACCTACCGCTGGCTGGCCGCCCTGCCGACCGACCCGGAAGCGCTGCTGACGTACCTGTACGCCAGGACCCCGGCGACGGACGGCCAGGAACGCGACCAGGCGCTGTTCGACCGCATCGGAAGCCTCATCGCGGAACAGATCATGCCGCCGGAGACCGCCGCCGCCCTCTACCGGGCCGCCGCGAGGATTCCCGGGGTCGCCGAGGCTCCGGACGCGACCGACGCCACGGGCCGCCACGGCCTCGGCATCGTCCGCGACGACACCCGGTACCACGTGCGCTCGGAATGGGTCTTCGACACCGACGACCTCTCGTTCCTGGGCTCCCGCAGCTACCTCACCGCGGACACTCCGGTCGGAGGGACCGGCACCCTGCTCTCCAGTACGGCCGTCATGGAGCGGGCCGTGGTGGACGAGGCCGGCCGACGGCCCACCGCCGCGGAAGCCCGCAGAACGGCATGACATCCGGACGCCCGGAGTCGACGGCGCCGGGCGGACGTGAGGAAGGCCCAACCCGGAACGGCCCAACCCGGAACGGCCCTGCTCCGGATCGGCCGGGCTCCGGAACGGTTGGGCGGGCGTGAAGAAGGCCCTGCCCCGGAACGTTCGCCGTTCCGGGGCAGGGCCCGTGTGTCCTCGGTAGCCGGTGGAGCCGGCCGTGTCAGCTGTTTCAGCCGCGTCGGCGGCGGCGTGTGGCGATCAGTACCGCGCCTGCTCCCGCCAGCACACATCCCAGGGCCGTCAGTGCGAGCAGGCCGTCACCGTCACTGCCGGTGTGGCTGAGTTCGCCGCCATGGTGGCCGGACCACGTGGGCTTGCCGCCATGGTGTCCGGGCCACGGGTGCTTCGTGGGCTTCGTGGTCGGCCAGGTGTGGGACGGATGCGGGGACGGGGAGGCTCCCCGGTCCTTGTTGGTGAGCGTGCAGGTGACCGCGGCGCCGGCCGCGAGGGTCACCCGGTCGTCGTCGACCGGCACGCTGCCGCCGGAACCGGTGCAGGCCCAGCCGAGGGCCTCGTAGTTCTCCGGACCGCCGGACTCGCCGAGGGTGTAGGTCCCCGACGGCACCTTCACGTTCGTGACCTCGGCGGCGCCGCTCGTACCGGAGAGGTCCGCCGGACCCGTCGCGGTCAGTGTCCAGTCCTGGGGCTCGGCCGTCCCGCCGTGTTCGTTGACCACGTGCTTGACGAGCGTGAGCTGCGCCTCGCACGTCACCGTGTTCCGTACGGTGAACACGTTGGCGGGCCGGTCCAGTTCGGCCGGGTAGGGAAGGGCCGCGTCGACGGACACGCCGTTGGCCGCCGTGACCCGGCTGCTGCGGAGCGTGCAGGTGTCGGGGATGTCGGTCGTCTCGGCGATCGTCGTGGTGTCGCCGACGGTGTAGCCCTCGCGGGCCACGCCCCACTCCTGGGTTGTGGCCTCTCCGGCCCCGGGACCGGTCAGGGTGAGTGCGGCGTCGAAACCGGCCGGGCGGTCGGCGTGGGTGTACGTCTTCCCGTCGATGCTCCATTCCTTGTCGACGGTGACCTCGGCGGTCTGCCGGGGCCGGTTGTAGATGGTGCAGCTGATCGCGGAGAGCTGGGGGACGTCGACGGTGAAGCCCGGGGCTTCGGCCGTGCCTGTGTTGGTGACCGTGACGGGTGTGTCGTCGTCCAGGTTGGTGCAGACCGCGTTCTGCCCTTCCTGCGTCACCACCGAGTAGCCCGTCTGCTGGGTCTCCGCCACGTCCACGTCGGCGGATTCCGTGCCGCTCGGGTAGGTCGGTTCGAAGACCACGGCTCCCGTGCCGTCGGATGTCGTCTCCTGCGTGTCGGGCAGTCCGCCGACACCCGGTGTCGTGGTGGTCGCGGTGAACTCCCAGCCGGCGTCGGCCGGGGTGGAGCCGGTGACGTCCTCGCCGGTGTTCCCGGCGGGCACGATCTGCTTGACGACGGAGAGCGTCCCGGCGCAGTGGTCGAGTGCGATGTTGGTCAGGGCTTCGCCGGCGCCCTCGAAGTCCTCGGTCTGGTAGTAGTCGGCGGTGGTCGGGTTGGTTCCGTCGAAGGCCTCCGTACCCGAGATGGCACGGAGGTTCAGCCCGGAGACCCCTTCGACGCCCCGGCCGACGCCGACGGCGATGACGCGGGAGCCCTTCGCCTTCACCGCGTTGGCGGCGAAGATCCCGCCCTCGACGTCGGCGAAGTGGGTGTGCGAGCCGTCACCGGAGCGGGGGTTGTTCCAGTACGTCGGATTGCCGTCGGTGAGCACGACGACCGCGTCGTAGTGGGGCTCCGCCTTGGCCACCGCGTACAGGCCCTGGTCCCAGTTGGTGCCGGAGCCCAGGGTCCAGTCGGCGTAGAGGTTCTTGAAGGCGTCGGCGCCGGCCTGCGTCGACACCGGCATCAGCGCCGGGTGGTTCGTCGTGCCGGTGCTCGGCGATCCCCGGTCGAAGGAGAAGAGGGCCATGCTCGACGGCGTGCCGACGAGCGAATTGGTGAAGCCGTTGGCCGCCGCCTTCAGGGACGGCAGGGCGCTTCCCACGGACGCCGAGAGGTCCAGGACCAGGGCGATGTTCAGGCCGCAGCTCTCCGGCAGTCCGGGATTGATCCGCGACTGCTGCCAGATGCCGCCGGAGGCGACGTACGGGTTCGCCGAGTAGTCGGTGCTGAACATGAAGTCGCTGGTGGAGGAGTACGTCTGCCCTCCCTCCAGCGCGGGGGTCTGGAACTGGTACGGAGACTGCACCGAGCCCGACCCGCTGCCCTGGCCGGTGCGCAGGTCGGGGTTGGTGTACCAGCCCGCCGGAACACCGTTCTCGACCTGGCGGACGTAGTAGCGCACGCCTTCGTTGACGCCGCCGCTGCCGGTGTCCGGCACGACGAAATTGCAGTCCCCGTCGGCGTCGGAGGTGCACAGGGCCCACGTCCCGTTGACGGGGGTGGTGGCGTTCGCCGACGCGTACAGGGCCAGTTGCACTCCGGCGAGCGGGCCGACGACCGAGTCGGCGACGCGGTCGCCACCGGTCTTCACCGTCACCACGGAGCTGTCGGCCTCGGGCGGCGGTACGGTCGCGGGAGCCGCCCCCAGCAGGGACACGAGCGCCACAGCACCCGCTACGGCCCGTCCGACAGCCCGGCGGGCTCCGCCTCGACGGCCGGCGAGGCCGCCCGGTTCGGCTGCCGCCTTGCACAGAAAGCGCATGGGTTCCTCTCTGACGTAGTAAGGAGGCACCCATGTAATCAAGGCATAAAGCCCATATATGACGATTAGTCCATCGGGGGGCGAGGTTCGGCGGATGCCCCTCGGGGGGCCGGGGCGCGGCCGTTCGCCTTCGGGGCGTGCGCACCCGTCCCCGTGTCGGCCGTGGCGTCGCGCGTCACCCGTTCGGAGCCATGCGCGCCTCCGTCCTTCGGGGAGGAGGGCCGTCCGTCCGGGCGCGGTGCGGCGCCCGGACGGACGGGCCATCCGAATCATCCGGATCCGGATGATTCGGAATTGCGGCTTCCGTTTCTGCCCGCACGCTGGACGGGGGAGGCCCGAGCGCGTCACCCGCCTCGGCCGTGCCTTCCCGCCCCACGGCTCGTGTGCGTACGTCTGCCCTCCGGGCGGCGAGGGCTCACGGTCGCGGCCGGCCAGTACACCCGAGAGGACAGCACGCATGCCCGCAGTGACCACGCGCGACGGTATCGAGATCTTCTACAAGGACTGGGGCCGGGGCCGCCCCGTCGTCTTCATCCACGGCTGGCCCCTGAACGGCGACGCCTGGCAGGACCAGCTCAAGGCGGTGGCGGACCACGGGTACCGCGGCATCGCGCACGACCGGCGCGGCCACGGGCGCTCCACCCCGGTCTGGGACGGCTACGACTTCGACACCTTCGCGGACGATCTCAACGACCTGATCACCCAGCTGGACCTGCGGGACGTCACGCTGGTGGCGCACTCGATGGGTGGTGGCGAACTCGCCCGCTACATCGGCCGCCACGGCACCGGGCGGATCAGGTCGGCGGTGCTGCTCTCCGCGATCCCCCCGCTGATGCTCAAGGGCCCCGACAACCCCGAGGGTGTGCCGCAGTCGGTCTTCGACGACATCAAGAAGGGCATCCTCGCCGAGCGTTCGCAGTTCTGGAAGGACACCGCAGTCGGCTTCTTCGGTGCCAACCGGGACGGCAACAAGGTCACCCAGGGCAACAAGGACGCCTTCTGGCACATGGCCATGGCCGAGACCATCGAGGGCGGCGTCGCCTGTGTCGACGCCTTCGCGGCGACGGACTTCCACGAGGACCTGAAGAAGTTCGACATCCCCACGCTCGTCGTGCACGGCGACGACGACCAGGTCGTCCCCATCGACGCCACGGGCCGCAAGTCCGCCGAACTCATCCAGGACGCGACGCTCAAGGTCTACGAAGGCGGCTCCCACGGCATCGCCCTCGTCCCGGGCCACAAGGAGAAGTTCAACAAGGACCTCCTGGAGTTCCTCAAGCGCTGAAACGCTCTCCCGGCCTCCTGGGCGGGTCCGGCCCCGCCGGGCGGCCTCGCCCCCCGCCCCGCAGGTTCGGCCCCCGCCCGACGGGCTCGGTCCGTCGGGCGCTCTCCCTGCCGCGCCGTTCCTCTTCTGCGACGATGCGAGGACCAGGGGCGGGCGACCAGGAAGGGAACGGTATGTGCGGAATCGTCGGATACGTCGGTGGGCAGTCGGCGCAGGACGTCGTCGTCGCGGGTCTGAAGCGCCTCGAATACCGGGGCTACGACTCGGCGGGCATCGCCGTCCTCGCGGACGGCGGTCTGGCCTCGGCGAAGAAGGCCGGGAAGCTCGTCAATCTGGAGAAGACGCTGGCCGAGGCGCCGATCCCGGCCGGGGCCGCCGGGATCGGGCACACCCGCTGGGCCACCCACGGCGCGCCCACCGACGCCAACGCCCACCCGCACCTCGACAACGCGGGCCGCGTCGCCGTCGTGCACAACGGGATCATCGAGAACTTCGCCGTGCTCCGTGCCGAACTGGCCGAGCGCGGCCACGACTTGGCCTCCGAGACGGACACCGAGGTCGTCGCCCACCTTCTCGCCGAGGCGTTCTCGTCCTGTGCGGACCTCGCGGAGTCGATGCGGCAGGTCTGCCGGCGGCTGGAGGGGGCCTTCACCCTCGTCGCCGTGCACGCCGACGCGCCCGACACGGTCGTCGGGGCCCGGCGCAACTCGCCGCTCGTCGTGGGAGTGGGGGAGGACGAGTCGTTCCTGGCGTCCGACGTGGCCGCGTTCATCGCGCACACCCGCTCCGCGATCGAGCTGGGACAGGACCAGGTGGTGGAGCTGCGCCGGGAAGGAGTCACCGTCACCGACTTCGACGGGCGGCCCGCCGACGTCCGCGCGTACCACGTGGACTGGGACGTCTCCGCCGCCGAGAAGGACGGCCACGCCTCCTTCATGCTCAAGGAGATCGAGGAGCAGCCCAAGGCCGTCGCCGACACGCTCCTCGGGCGGATCGACGGCGCGGGCACCCTCCACCTCGACGAGGTGCGGATCACGCCCCGCGAGCTCCGCGAGGTCGACAAGGTCGTCATCGTCGCCTGCGGCACCGCGTTCCACGCCGGGATGATCGCCAAGTACGCCATCGAGCACTGGACCCGGATCCCCTGCGAGACCGAGCTGGCCAGCGAGTTCCGCTACCGCGACCCGATCCTCGACCACCGCACCCTCGTCATCGCGATCTCCCAGTCCGGCGAGACGATGGACACACTGATGGCCCTGAGGCACGCCCGCGAACAGGGCGCCAAGGTCCTCGCCATCTGCAACACCAACGGCTCCACCATCCCCCGGGAGTCCGACGCGGTCCTCTACACGCACGCCGGGCCCGAAGTCGCCGTCGCCTCCACCAAGGCGTTCCTCACCCAGCTCGTCGCCTGCTACCTCGTCGCCCTCTACCTCGGGCAGATCTGCGGCACGAAGTGGGGGGACGAGATCAGGACGGTCATCCGGCAGCTCTCCGCGATCTCCGGGGCCGTCGAACAGGTCCTGGCGACCATGGAGCCCGTACGGGCGCTCGCCCGCTCCCTCGCCGACCACGACACCGTGCTCTTCCTGGGCCGTCACGTCGGCTATCCGGTGGCCCTGGAAGGCGCGTTGAAGCTCAAGGAACTCGCGTACATGCACGCCGAGGGCTTCGCCGCCGGTGAGCTCAAGCACGGGCCGATCGCGCTCGTCGAGGACGGCATGCCGGTCGTCGTGGTCGTGCCACCGCCGCGCGGCCGGTCGGTGCTGCACGACAAGATCGTGTCGAACATCCAGGAGATCCGGGCCCGCGGCGCCCTCACCGTCGTCATCGCCGAGGAGGGCGACGAGGCGGTCGTCCCGTATGCCGACCACCTGATCCGGATCCCCGTGACGCCTACGCTGCTTCAGCCGCTGGTGTCGACCGTGCCGCTCCAGGTGTTCGCCTGCGAACTGGCCACGGCCCGCGGCAACGACGTGGACCAGCCGCGCAATCTGGCGAAGTCCGTGACCGTGGAGTAGCGAGAGTTGAGGGAACACGCGTGATCATCGGGGTCGGGATCGATGTGGCCGAGATCGAACGGTTCGACGCGGCGCTGGAGCGTACGCCGCAGATGGCCGACCGGCTCTTCCTGAAGAGCGAGTTGCTGCTGGCCAGTGGCGAGCGGCGCGGTATCGCCTCGCTCGCCGCCCGGTTCGCCGCCAAGGAGGCCCTGGCGAAGGCGCTCGGCGCGCCGGGCGGCCTGCTCTGGACGGATGCCGAGGTGTACGTCGAGGACAGCGGGCAGCCGCGGCTGCGGGTGAGCGGCACCGTCGCCGCACGCGCGGCCGCGCTGGGCGTACGGCACTGGCACGTATCGCTCAGCCATGACGCGGGGGTGGCGTCGGCCGTGGTGATCGCGGAGGGTTGAGCACATGCGTACTGCGTACAGCGTCGAGACCGTACGGGCCGCCGAGCGGGCTCTGATGGCCCGGCTCCCCGACGGCGCCCTCATGCAGCGTGCCGCGGCCGGGCTCGCCGCGGCCTGCGCCGACGTGCTGCGGCGGCGCGGCCGGGTGTACGGATCCCGGGTCGTCCTGCTCGTCGGCAGCGGCGACAACGGGGGCGACGCGCTGTACGCGGGCGCCCGGCTCGCCCGCCGCGGGGCGGGCGTGCGCGCCGTGCTCACCTCGCCGGGACGCGCCCACGGGCGCGGGCTCGCGGCGCTGCTCGCGGCGGGCGGGCGCGTGGCGGAGGGGGACGCGGTGAACGGGGCCTGGGGCGGGCACATCGACCTCGTCGTCGACGGGATCACCGGCATCGGCGGACGGGGCGGGCTGCGCGCCGACGCCGCCGCGCTGGTGCGGGCCTTCCGGGCGACCGGTGCCGCGATCGTCGCCGTCGACCTGCCGAGCGGGGTCGAGGCCGACACGGGGGAGGTGCTCGGCGACGCGGTGTGCGCCGACGCGACCGTCACCTTCGGCACGCACAAGCCGGGGCTCCTCATCGACCCGGCCGCCGGCCGTGCGGGGGCGGTGCACCTCGTCGACATCGGGCTCGGGCCCGAGCTGCCCGGCGTTCCCGACCTGGAGGCGTTGCAGTACGCGGACGTCGCCGCGCTGCTGCCGGTCCCCGGCAGCGAGAGCGACAAGTACCGGCGCGGTGTCGTCGGCATCGTCGCAGGGTCGGCGCGCTACCCGGGGGCGGCGGTGCTGGCCGTCTCCGGGGCGCTGCGGGGCGGCGCGGGAGCCGTGCGGTACGTCGGACCCGGCGCCGGCGCGGTGATCGCCCGCCATCCGGAGACGCTGGTCCACGCGGGGCCGCCGTCCAGGGCGGGGCGGGTACAGGCCTGGGTCGTCGGCCCCGGCCTCGGTGACGGGACGGAGGCCGCCGAGTCGGTGCGTGACGTGCTGGCCACGGACGTCGCGGTGCTCGTCGACGCGGACGGGCTGCGGCTCCTCGACACCACCGCCGTGCGCGCGCGCACCGCGCCGACCGTCCTCACCCCGCACGCCGGCGAGGCCGCAGCCCTGCTCGGCGTCCCGCGCGAGGAGGTCGAGGCGGGGCGGCTCGCCGCCGTACGGGAACTGGCCGCCCGCTTCCGCGCCACGGTCCTGCTCAAGGGGTCGACGACCCTGGTCGCCACCGACACCGGTGCTCCCGTACGGGTCAATCCGACCGGCACCTCCTGGCTGGCCACGGCCGGCAGCGGCGACGTCCTCTCCGGCCTGACCGGCTCCCTGCTGGCGGCGGGCCTCGCCCCGCGCGACGCCGCGTCCACCGGCGCGTACCTGCACGGCCTGGCCGCCCGCCACGCCGCCGACGGCGCACCCGTCGCCGCGCAGGACGTCGCCGACGCGATTCCGGCGGCGTGGCGGGACGCCCGGGCCTGAGCGATCCTGGGGCGGGGGCGGACGACCCGGGCCGAGGCAGCCGACAGGAGGGCCGAATCGTGGGCGGCAGGAAAGGCGGCGGCGTACGCGTACGCCGGGTGTACGACCCGCAGGAGGAGAGCGACGGCACCCGGGTCCTCATCGACCGGCTCTGGCCGCGCGGCCTGTCCAAGGACCGGGCCGGGATCGACAAATGGCTCAAGGACGTCACCCCGTCGAACGAGCTGCGCGCCTGGTACCACGAGGACCGCACCGGCACCCGCTACGACGACTTCGTCGACCGCTACCGCACCGAGCTGTCCGACCCCGTGCACGAGGCCGCCGTCGGGGAGCTGGTGGACCTGGTCCGCGCGGGCGGGCCGGTGACGCTGGTCACGGCGGTCAAGGACGTACCGCACAGCCATGTCCCGGTCCTCGTCGACCACCTGGAACACGAGCTGCGCCCGCACTGACGGCCTGTCGGGTGATCTCTGATCGGGCGGCCACGCCCGATCAGAGATCACCCGACAGGATCTGAGGCAGCTCCGCCCGGCACGGTGTCCTGCCCCTGCGCCGGACGCTCTTCGACCCGCCGCGCGAAGGTCCCGCCGCACGTCTCTGAGAGACTGGGCGCGATGAACGAGACAGCGTCCCTGAGAGCCCGTGCCGAGATCGACCTCGCCGCTTTGCGCGCCAACGTGCGCGTGCTGCGCGCGCGGGCGGCCGGCGCGCAACTCATGGCCGTGGTGAAATCCGACGCCTACGGGCACGGGGCGGTGCCCTGCGCCCGGGCCGCGCTGGAGGCCGGGGCGACCTGGCTGGGCACCGCGACGCCGCAGGAGGCCCTCGCGCTGCGGGCGGCCGGACTCGGCGGCCGGATCATGTGCTGGCTGTGGACACCGGGCGGACCCTGGCGTGAGGCGATCGAGGCCGACATCGATGTGTCGGTGAGCGGGATGTGGGCCCTGCGCGAGGTCGTCGCCGCGGCCACCGAGGCAGGCGTCGCGGCCCGCGTCCAGCTCAAGGCCGACACCGGCCTCGGGCGCAACGGCTGCCAGCCCGCCGACTGGCCCGAGCTGGTCGCCGCAGCCCGCGCCGCCGAGGACGCGGGCACCGTCAGGATCACCGGCCTCTGGTCCCACTTCGCCTGCGCCGACGAGCCCGGCCACCCCTCCGTCGCCGCCCAGCTGAACGTGTTCCGGGACATGGTCGCGTACGCGGAGAAGGAGGGCGTCGAACCCGAGGTGCGCCACATCGCGAACTCCCCGGCGCTGCTGACGGTCCCCGAGTCGCACTTCGACCTCGTACGGACCGGGATCGCGATGTACGGCATCTCGCCCAGCCCCGAGCTGGGTACCCCGGCCGACTTCGGACTGCGCCCTGTCATGACGCTCGTCGCGTCGGTCGCCCTCGTCAAGCGGGTGCCGGCCGGTCACGGGGTCAGTTACGGGCACCACTACACGACTTCTGCCGAGACCACGCTGGGCCTGGTACCGGTCGGCTACGCGGACGGCATCCCGCGCCATGCCTCCGGCCGCGCTCCCGTCCTGGTCGGCGGTGCGTGGCGGCGGATCGCGGGCCGTGTGGCGATGGACCAGTTCGTCGTCGACCTCGACGGGGACGAGGTCGAGGTGGGCAGCGAGGCGGTGCTCTTCGGCCCCGGGGACCGGGGCGAGCCGACCGCCGAGGACTGGGCGCAGGCCGCCGACACGATCGCGTACGAGATCGTCACCCGGATCGGCACCCGGGTACCGCGCGTCCATCTGCGGGGCACCCCGGCCGAGTCCTGACCGATCAAGCGTTCCTGACCGGGCACGATCTGAGCATGACCGGAACAGACCAGCCCTGACCTGACGGACACGACGGAGGAGGTGCGCGGCACGGTGAGCGAGATCAGCGCGGGGGACGCGGTCACGGACGCCGCCACGGCGGTCGGCTGGCGCCGGGCGGGATTCGCCGGAGCCGCCATAGGCGTGATCGCGGCAGGAGCCGCCGCCGGTGTCGCGGTCGAGCGGCTGACCGTGGGCCGGGGCATGCGCAGGAGGGCCAGACTGGCGCTGGACGCCTCGGGGCCGTACGGCTCGCTGCGCGGACTGCCCGGCCGGGCCGCGGCCGACGACGGAACCGAGCTGTACTACGAGATCGACGAGGTCGAACCGGACGGCGCGGCGGTGACCGCCGCGGGTGGCGGGAGCCCCGCCGCCTCCGGCACCGGTACCCGTCGGCGGCGGCTCTTCGGCCGCAAGGCGCCCGCCCCCGTCACCGTCGTCTTCAGCCACGGCTACTGCCTCAACCAGGACTCCTGGCACTTCCAGCGGGCGGCGCTGCGCGGCCTGGTCCGCACAGTCCACTGGGACCAGCGCAGTCACGGCCGCTCCGAGCGGGGCCGGGCCCAGGCGGACGGGGTGACGGTCGGCATCGACCAGCTCGGCCGTGATCTGAAGGCCGTCATCGACGCGTCCGCCCCGGAAGGGCGCCTGGTCCTGGTCGGACACTCGATGGGCGGTATGACGATCATGGCGCTCGCCGAGCAGTACCCCCAGCTCGTCCGGGACCGGGTCGCCGCCGTGGCCTTCGTCGGCACATCGAGCGGGAAGCTCGCCGAGGTCAGTTTCGGGCTGCCGATCGCGGGCGTGAACGCGGTGCGGCGGGTGCTGCCCGGGGTGCTCAGGGCGCTCGGTTCCCAGGCCGAGCTGGTGGAACGCGGCCGCCGGGCGACCGCCGATCTCTTCGCCGGGCTGATCAAGCGCTACTCGTTCGGTTCGCGGGACGTGGACCCGGCGGTCGAGAGGTTCGCCGAGCGGCTCATCGAATCCACCCCGATCGACGTGGTCGCCGAGTTCTACCCGGCCTTCACCGAGCACGACAAGAGCCACGTCGTGCCCGCCTTCCGCGACGTCCCGGTGCTGATCCTGGCGGGCGACAAGGACCTGATCACCCCCAGTTCGCACAGCGAGGCCATGGCGGACCAGCTCCCGGAGGCGGAGCTGGTCATCGTCCCGGACGCCGGGCACCTGGTGATGCTGGAACACCCGGAGACGGTGACGGACCGGCTGGCGGACCTGCTGGTCCGCATCGGAGCGGTGCCGCCGGCGGCTAACGTTGACGAGCATGGAAGCACCGCACAACAGCCTGACGGCTGAAGCAGGCGAGGGCGCCGAGCCGGACACCGTCACCGTGAGCCTGGCCGTCGAATCCCCCGAACAGATGCAGGCCCTCGGCCGCCGGATCGCCGGGGTGCTGCGCCCCGGCGACCTCGTGATGCTCACCGGTGAGCTGGGCGCCGGGAAGACGACGCTGACCCGGGGGCTCGGCGAGGGCCTCGGGGTGCGCGGCGCCGTCACCTCTCCCACCTTCGTGATCGCCCGTGTCCACCCGTCGCTGACCGGTGGCCCCGCGCTGGTCCATGTCGACGCGTACCGCCTGGGCGGCGGGCTCGACGAGATGGAGGACCTGGACCTCGACGTGTCGCTGCCCGAGTCCGTGGTGGTCGTGGAGTGGGGCGAGGGCAAGGTCGAGGAACTGTCGGAGGACCGGCTGCGGGTGCTGATCCACCGCGCGGTCGGCGACACGGACGACGAACGGCGCGCGGTGACGCTGGTCGGCGTCGGGCCCCGCTGGGCGGGTCTGCGCGGGGACATGGCCACCGAACCGCCGGAACCGGCGGCCCGATAAGGGGGCGTTGCGCGCTTGCGACCCGTCAGCCCGCTCGTCGTCGCGGGCGACGGGCGACAAGCTACGGGCGGCGATCGGCGGGCGACAAGCTACGGGCGGCGGGCGGGTCCTCCTGCTGGACGGTCCCTCGCTCACCGCGCTGCCGGTCTGCTGAGCGCACGTTCACGTGCGGATTCGACCGTCCCGGAGCTCTTTCCGACAAGCCGTCGGTAAATTGTTGCGCGCGGAGCGGTGGTCGTGTTCCCATGGACGGGAGACCTGGTTAGGTGTACCTAACCATGACCTCCATCGGAGCTCCAGGAGGTATCCGTGCCGACGCCCGAGCGTGACCCGCAGCAGCAGTCGCCGTCCGCCCTGTCGATGAAGGATCTGCTGGCCTCGTGCGCCGCCGCCGCGGCGGTGTCCACACCGCCGGCCAAGCCCGGCGAGGAAGAGGCGGACGGGCTGCCGCCCCACGAGCTGCCGTCCCAGTGCGACGCGGCACAGTCCGCGGCCTAGGCGGCCGGCCCCGCGCTCCAGCCCGTGCGCGGTGTCCCGTTACGGGACGACGACCACCTTCGTGCGCACCGTCGCGAACTCCCACATCGCGTCCCCGTCGGGCCGGGACGCGCGCACGCCCCCCGTCTTCAGGGACGGGTCCGGACTCTCCATCGAGCCGTCCACCGCCGCGCTGAATCCCACGGGCACGCCGTCCACCATCGCGAACCGCACCACGTGCTCGATCGTCACGCCGTCCGAGCCCCTGGAGGCCGGCCCCGAGCGCGAACCCACCTGGTACGTCCCGGCCTCCGGGTTCAGCGCGCTCGGCATCACCGCGAAGGTCCGGGTCACCTTCCCGTCCGCGTCGACGAGCCAGACCCGGCGGTCCTCCAGGGCGTACACCACGCGCTTGCCGACACCGGAACCGGCGGGCAGCGCCGCCGGGGTCTTCTTGCCCTTCGGCTTCTCGTGGCCGGCGGCAGGTGTGCTCGCGGAGACCTGCGGCTGCGGGGCGGCGACGGAGTCGGGTGCGTTCGCCGATGCCTGGTAGGCCAGGAAGCCGACCGCGGCGAGAGCAACCGCCGTGAGCCCGGCCACGATTCCCGAGCTGCTCCTAGCCACCGTGCGCGCCCCTTTCGCTGCCGTATGTAGTACAAGCGTTTACGTCGTTACGTCGTATCTCGCGCGTGTACACGGTGACGGTAGCAGCCGGAACCCGTCGTCCCGGGACGGCGGACGGGGCGCCGGGCCCCGTCCCGGGAGCCGTAGGCTGTTTGCGTGCTCTTGCTCGCCATGGATACCGCCACCCCCGCCGTCACCGTCGCCCTTCACGACGGGACCTCCGTCGTCGCCGAGTCCGGTCGGATCGACGCCCGGAAGCACGGGGAGCTGCTGCTGCCCGCCGTCGACCGGGTCCTCGCCGAGGCCGGAGCGGAGCTAGCCGCCGTGACGGACGTGGTCGTGGGCGTCGGCCCCGGACCGTACACCGGACTGCGGGTCGGCCTGGTCACGGCCGCGACCTTCGGCTCCGTCCTCTCCGTACCCGTGCACGGCCTGTGCACCCTGGACGGTCTCGCGTACGCCGCGGGGCGGGCCGGCCTGGAGGGCCCGTTCGCCGTGGCGACGGACGCCCGCCGCAAGGAGGTGTACTGGGCGAGGTACGAGGACTTCCGTACCCGCACCGCGGAGCCCGCCGTCGACCGGCCCGCCGACCTCGCCGACCGGCTCGCCGGACTCCCCGTCGTCGGCGCGGGCGCGCTGCTCTACCCGGAGGCGTTCCCGGACGCCCGGGGCCCCGAGCACGTCGGCGCCGGCGCGCTGGCGGCCCTCGCCGCCGAGCGCCTGGCCGCGGGCGCGGAACTGCTGCCGCCGCAGCCGCTCTACCTCCGCAGGCCCGACGCCCAGATCCCGAAGAACTACAAGGTGGTCACCCCGAAGTGACGAGCACGACTGCCGTCCTGCGCGAGATGCGCTGGTGGGACATCGATCCGGTGCTGGAACTCGAACACGAGCTGTTCCCGGACGACGCCTGGTCGGCCGGGATGTTCTGGTCCGAGCTGGCGCACTCCCGCGGCGCGCAGGCCACCCGCCGCTACGTCATCGCCGAGGACCCCGCCACCGGCCGGATCGTCGGCTACGCCGGTCTCGCCGCGGCCGGTGATCTCGCCGACGTGCAGACGATCGGTGTCACCCACGACCACTGGGGCGGCGGTCTCGGTTCCGCGCTCCTCACCGACCTGCTGAAGCACGCCACGGCCTTCGAGTGCGCCGAGGTGCTGCTCGAAGTCCGCGTCGACAACGCCCGGGCGCAGAAGCTGTACGAACGCTTCGGCTTCGCACCGATCGGCTTCCGCCGCGGCTACTACCAGCCGGGCAACATCGACGCACTCGTCATGCGCCTCCCCATGCACGACGGCGCGACCGAGCACCCGCAAGAGCCCGTACAGGAAACAGAGACTGACTGATGGCTGACGAACCGCTCGTACTCGGCATCGAGACCTCCTGCGACGAGACCGGCGTCGGCATCGTCCGCGGTACGACGCTGCTGGCCGACGCCGTCGCGTCCAGCGTGGACACGCACGCCCGCTACGGCGGCGTCGTCCCGGAGATCGCCTCCCGCGCGCACCTGGAGGCGATGGTCCCCACCATCGAGCGCGCCCTGAAGGTGGCCGGGATCAGCGCCCGGGACCTCGACGGCGTCGCCGTCACCGCGGGCCCCGGGCTCGCGGGCGCGCTGCTCGTCGGCGTCTCGGCCGCCAAGGCGTACGCGTACGCGCTGAACAAGCCGCTCTACGGGGTCAACCACCTGGCCTCCCACATCTGCGTCGACCAGCTGGAGCACGGCCCGCTGCCCGAGCCGACGATGGCGCTGCTGGTCAGCGGCGGCCACTCCTCACTGCTTCTCGCACCGGACATCACGCATGACGTACGGCCGCTGGGCGCGACCATCGACGACGCGGCGGGCGAGGCCTTCGACAAGATCGCCCGGGTGCTGGACCTCGGCTTCCCCGGAGGCCCGGTCATCGACCGGCTGGCGAAGGAGGGCGACCCGAAGGCGATCGCCTTCCCGCGCGGTCTGAGCGGCTCGCGCGATCCGGCGTACGACTTCTCCTTCTCCGGACTGAAGACCTCGGTGGCGCGCTGGATCGAGGCCAGGCGGGCGGCCGGCGAGGAGGTGCCGGTACGGGACGTGGCGGCGTCCTTCCAGGAGGCCGTCGTGGACGTGCTCACCCGGAAGGCCGTACGGGCCTGCAAGGACGAGGGAGTCGACCACCTGATGATCGGCGGCGGTGTCGCGGCCAACTCGCGGCTGCGGGCGCTGGCGCAGGAGCGGTGCGAGCGGGCCGGGATCCGGCTGCGGGTGCCGCGGCCGGGGCTCTGCACGGACAACGGGGCCATGGTCGCGGCGCTGGGCGCGGAGATGGTCGCCCGGAACCGGCCCGCCTCGGACCTGGAGCTGTCCGCGGACTCGTCGCTGCCGGTGACCGACCCCCATGTGCCGGGCGCCCACGGACCCGGACACGGACAGGCGCACGACCACGATCACGTGCACGAGATCAGCAAGGACAACCTCTACTCATGAGCGGTACGACCGTCGCGCTGATGTGGGAGGCCCGCGCCGTGGACGGCAGGGGCCGCGAACTCCTGGAGTGGGCGCGCGCCCGGTCGGCCGAGCTGGCCCGGGAGCCGCTGCGCCGCGAGCTGCTGCGCGCCCCGCAGGACCGGGTCCTGGTCATCACCTGGTGGGAGGGGGCGTACGGCGACGAGCTGCCCGAACTTCCCGAGCCGGCGGCGGAGCTGATCACCCGTCCCGTGCACCGCTGGCGCTTCGAGTCCCTGGGGGCCGTGGAGTCCGCAGGCTGAGGTGTGCCCCTCCGGCTGGGGTGAGCCCCTCCGGCTGGGGGCAGCCCCTCCGGCTGGGGTGAGCCCCCTGCCTCGCCGACCGCCCGGCGACCGGCGCGCCGGC
This sequence comes from Streptomyces sp. NPDC058051, assembly GCF_042885475.1. NCBI lineage: Bacteria > Bacillati > Actinomycetota > Actinomycetes > Kitasatosporales > Streptomycetaceae > Streptomyces > Streptomyces sp. NPDC058051. Next base: position 19,143 of record NZ_JBHVRW010000036.1, on the reverse strand, counting down.
CGCTCCGGTGGCCGCCGCGGAACATTCTCAGAAGAATTCCGGTGAAGCTGTCGATCCGGCCGCCTCCCGTTCGACGCAAGGGTGAGAGGCGGGGGAAGGACCCCGTCCGCACGACCGAGGAGTCACCATGCCCCGCTTCCTGTCGCTGATCCGCATCGATGAGCAGAACGCCCCCACCGACAACCCGGGCCCCGAGTTCGAGAAGCGCATGGGCGCCCTGTTCGAGGAGATCACCAAGGCCGGAGTCATGCTGGAGACGGCCGGGCTCACCCCGACCTCCCAGGGCACCAGGGTCACCTGGTCCGGCGGCGAACTGAGCTGCACCGACGGCCCCTTCACCGAGACCAAGGAGGTCGTCGGCGGCTACGCCATCCTCCAGGCCAAGGACAAGGCCGAGGCCCTGGAGTGGACCAAGCGGTTCCTCCAGATCCACCCGGCGCACTGGACCGTCACCTCCGAGGTCCGCCGGATCGACGAGGCCACCGGCCTCTGACCGGCCCCGCTTGCCCCGTTCCGGCACGGCTGATCTGATGAGTGACCGTGACGGCGGCAAGCGCGAGACCGACGGTCGAAGCGGTCTTCAGGATCGAGTCCGCGCGGATCATCGCCGGTGTCACCCGCATCGTCCGGGACGTGGGCATCGCCGAGGAGATCGCGCAGGACGCCCTGGTGGCCGCGCTGGAACAGTGGCCGGAGGCAGGTGTCCCGGACCGGCCGGGCGCCTGGCTCATGGCCACCGCCAGACATCGCGCGATCGACCTCGTACGCCGCAAGGAGACGTACGCGCGCAAGCTGGCCGAGGTGGGGCGGACTCTGGAGGACGTCCCGCCGCCCGAGCCCCCGGAAGCGGACGACATCGACGACGATCTGCTCCGGCTGATCTTCACCGCCTGCCATCCGGTGCTCCCCACCGCGGCCCGGATCGCCCTCACCCTGAGGCTGCTCGGCGGGCTCACCACCGAGGAGATCGCCCGCGCGTACCTGGCCCCGGAACCGACCGTCGCCCAGCGCATCGTCCGCGCGAAACGGACCCTGGGCCGGGCGGGTCTCCCCTTCGAGGTGCCGTCCGGACCCGAGCGCGTCGCCCGCCTCGGTTCCGTGCTCGAAGTCATCTACCTGATCTTCAACGAGGGGTACGCGGCGACCGCGGGCGACGACTGGCTGCGCCCGGCGCTGTGCGAGGACGCGCTGCGTCTGGCCCGGGTGCTCGCGGGCCTGATGGAGGGGGAGTCCGAGGTGCACGGCCTGGTCGCGCTGCTGGAGCTCCAGGCATCGCGTACCCGCGCCAGGACCGGGCCGGGCGGTGCGCCGGTGCTGCTCGCCGACCAGAACCGGGCCCGCTGGGACCACCTGCTGATCCGGCGTGGCGTCGCGGCCCTGGAGCGGGCCGTGGCGGCGGCGACGGAGGAGGGCGGCGGTCTCGGCCCGTACGCCGTGCAGGCCGCGATCGCCGCGTGTCACGCCAGGGCGGTGACGTACGAGGACACGGACTGGGCGACGATCGCCGCCCTCTACGACCGCCTCGCCGTGATCGCGCCCTCCCCGGTCGTCGAGCTGAACCGGGCCGTTGCGGTCTCGTCGGCGCGGGGCCCGGCGGCCGGCCTCGCCCTGGTCGACGCGCTGGCCGACGACCCGGCGCTGAAGGGCTATCACCTGCTGCCCAGCGTCCGCGGCGACCTGCTGGCCCGGATGGGACGTACGGACGAGGCGCGGAAGGAGTTCGTACGGGCGGCCGGCCTGACCCGCAACGCACGGGAACGCGCGATGCTCCTGGACCGCGCGGCCCTTCAGGAGCGCGCCGGCGGATGAGTCCCGGACACACGTCACGTCCACCCCCGGCGACGCTCTCGATGAACCAGTCGGGACACGCGTCCACGGCCTTGTCGCCCTCCGGTCCGCCTTCCGGAACGGCCACGGGCCGTTCCGGCGGGTCAGCGCAGCGCCACTCCCAGTGAGTCGGCGCCCATCGCCTTCGGGGCGCCCTTCCCGTAGAACACGTCCAGGTCGGCGATCGTGAACCCCGCGGCCCTCAGCATCCCGGCGATCGGCCGGGTCAGGCTGCACCCGGCGAAGAGCCGCCGTTCCAGCGGATCGAGGCGGTGCTGCCAGCGGCGCACGTTCTCGTCCCCCTCCGGTGCCAGCCCGTGCTCCAGGAAGTGCAGGGTCGCACCGGGTTTGAGAACCCGGCGCACCTCGCGCAGCGCCGCGTCGGCGTCGGGAATGGTGCACAGCGTCCACGTGGACAGCGCGCCGTCGAAGGTGTCGTCCTCGAACGGCAGATAACGGCCGTCCAGGCAGGCCCGGCGCACCGGGGTGTGCCCCGCGTCGATGCGGTCGTGGGCCAGCTTCCAGCCGAGGTCGGACGGCTCGACCGCGGCCACGTCGGTGACGGCGTCCGGGTAGAACGGAACGTTGTGTCCGGAGCCGAAGCCGATCTCGATGATCTCGCCGTACAGGCCCTCGCAGACCCGGCGCCGCAGCGGTTCGACCGACTTCATTCCGCCGGCGGCATCGGCGATACGGGGCACGATCCGTTCGACGTAGAACCCCATCGCGCACCTCCGTGTCTCGCTTTCCAGCATGGCACTCCGGCGGACCCGATGCACCGCACCGGCCGTCGGGGAAGCGTGCGTCGGTAGGGTCTTCCCCATGTTCCGTCGCGTACAACTGCCGCCGCCCCCACCGCCCGTGGAGATACGGACCTGGCCCGACCGCGAGGCGCTGCTCGCCGACCGGGCCGTGGTGCTCGGCGAGTTGGTGCGGATGCATGTGTCACCGGGGCGGCTGGCGGCGCTGTGGCTGTGGGGGGCGCTCTGCGCGGTCGGCTGGTCGCTGGTCGGCGCGGCGATCGTCACGTTCGAGGAGACCTACGACATCTTCAGCGCGTTGATCGGCGTGATCCTGGCCGGCATGGGCGCCTGCTGCACGATCCCCGCGATCGTCTTCGTCGTCATCGGCCTGCGCCGCGACCGCGAGATCCGCCGGCTGCTCGCCGCCTGGGGCGAGTTGGACCGCGACCCGGCGCGGGACGCGCGGTTGCGGATGCCGGGTGCCGGTCTCACCTGGCTGCTGATGTCCTTCGCGCTGTGCGCACTCGGCCTGTACGCGTGCGTCGCGGTCCCGGCGACGGCGGAGGCGGGCCGTGACACCTACGGGGCGGTCGCCCTGGTCATGGGGCTCGGGATGACCGGCTGGCTCGTCGGACTGATCGGCATCACCAAGGCGTTCGCCCACCGCCGCTGGGTGCTGCGGGTGCTGGTCGGGGCACCCGCTCCGGAGCCGCTGTTCTCGGTCGGGGGCGGTGCGCACCGCTGACCCCGGACTTATCCTGGCCGGACACATGAGTCACGCAGGGGGAGGAGTGCCGCATGGAGTGGTACTGGTGGCTGCTCATCATCTTCTGGACGGGCGGCTTCGGATGGGCCGTCGACAACGTCCGTACCGCGCTGCGCAACCGGCACACCAGGAAACTGGAGCTGCTGGAGGCGACCAAGCAGGAACGGCTGGCCGTCGAGGCGGCCCACAAGCCGCCGGAGCCGGTCTGCGGTTGCACGCACCATCTCGCCAAGCACGACAAGCAGGGCAGGTGCCATGAGCGGGTCGAGGTGCCGACGGCCTGGGACGAGTCCAAGAAGCCGGTCCGCTTCGAGGCGGGGGAGTGCAACTGCCAGCAGTACGTGGGTCCTCAGCCGCTCTCGCAGGTGTACGCCGAGGACCTGACCGACCTGGCTTGACCGACCTGGCCTGACCGACCTGACAGCACGGCTGCCGCCGCCGGTCAGGCGGGGCCGGTCAGCGGGTGGCCGATCAGCATCGTCGGGGCCCCGGCCACCCGCGTCAGGAAGACCGTCGCGGCGTTCGGCCCCTGGAGCTTCATCCGGCGGCGCAGCTCCTCGGGCTCGACGGCCGATCCGCGCTTCTTCACCGTCAGGACGCCGACCTTCCGCTCCCGCAGCAGCGCCTTCAACTTCTTCATGTTGAACGGCAGCCGGTCGGTGATCTCGTAGCCGGTGGTGTACGGGGAGTCGTAGGGCTCGTCGCTCGTGACGTACGCGATGGTCTCGTCGATCAGCCGGCCGCCGCACCGCGCCACGATGTCGGCGACCAGATGGGCGCGGATGACGGCTCCGTCCGGTTCGTACAGATAACGGCCGACCGGGCCGACGGGCGGGGCGGGCAGCGGGGCGCCGGACCACAGGGCGGCACGGGCCGGAAGCACGGTGGCGCGGTACGAACCGGCCGCGAAGCCCTCGCCGAACCAGAGCACCGCCTCTTTCACATCCCCGCCGTCCGAGATCCACTCGGCCTCCGCCTGCGCCGGGATCGCCTCGTGCGGGATGCCGGGGGCGATCTTCAGCGCGGCGCGGGGAGCCTTGAGCGCGGCGCCGGTCGCCCAGGAGAGCGGCGGCGAGTACGCCTCGGGGTCGAAGATCCTGCCTCGGCCGCCGCGCCGGGCGGGATCGACGAACACCGCGTCGTACGGCGAGGTGTCGATCTCCGTGACATCGGCGCACCGTACGTCGATCAGACCGGCCAGGCCGAGGGCGGCGGCATTGGCGCGGGCCACCTCGGCGGTCAGCGGGTCGCGGTCGACCGCGAGGACGGAGATGCCCGCCCGCGCGAGCGCGATCGCGTCGCCGCCGATCCCGCAGCAGAGGTCGGCGACGCTCCGTACCCCGCCCGCCTCGACGAACCGCCGCGCGCGGTGGGTGGCCACCGAGGTGCGGGTCGCCTGCTCGACGCCGTTCGGCGTGAAGAACATCCGGTACGCGTCCTCGGCGCCGAATTTCGCCACCGCCCGCTGCCGCAGCCGCGCCTGCCCCAACGCTGCCGAGACCAGCGGGGCCGGGTGGGTGCGGCGCAGCCGGGTGGCGGTGGCGAGTTCCTGGGCGGGGTCGTACGACCGCAGCCCCTCCAGCAGTTGGGCGCCCTCGGGGGTACGCAGGGCCAGGAAGGCGGCGAGCGGGTCGTGGGCGTCGGACGGGCCGGGGGCGTCGGACCGGTGGCCGGTGCCTGGCCGGTTCTCGGCGTCGGACGGGTCGTGCGGGGCGAAGGCGTTCACCCGCCCCATTGTGAGCCAGCCGGGTTGACCGGTCGGCCCGGCGGCGGTGTCGGGCCGGGGCGCCCGGCGCGTGCTGGCAGGATGCGACGCCATGCAACTAGTACGACAAAAGGAAGAATTAACCATGAAAAGGAGCGGGCCCGGCATCCCGGAGCCAGGGGGCGGACGGCGCGCGCCCGGGCGCCGTCCCGCCCGCGCGGTCCTGTCCGCGCTCCTGGTCGCCGCCGTCTGCGCCGGCTGCGGTTCCGGGGCCGGCGGCGCGTCCGCGGACGCCGACGAGCACCGGGCCCGCCCCGCCGCCGGCCCGCCGGGCGGTCCCGCCGCAGGGCTCGGGCCGCAGGCCGGCCAGGGCCGCGCACCCGCCGGGGCACGGGAGAACGCGCGGTTCGGTCCGGCCGTACGGGCGGCCCTCGCCAAGAAATGGGGGCTGGTGCGACCGCCACTGATCGCGCCCCCGCCACCCGCCGTGAAGCCGCACCTCACCACCCGCCGGGGGTTCGAGGTCAACGGCGGCGACGACTCGCTGCCGCCGGTCTTCACCACCGTCCCGACCAAGGACCGGGTCGTCTTCCTGACGATGGACGACGGGGCGGAGAAGGATCCCGAACTGCTCCAGATGATGGACGAGCTGGACATCCCGTACAGCGCGTTCCTCAGCGACTACCTGGTGCGTGACAGCTACGGGTACTTCCTGGAAATGCAGCGGCTGGGCGTCGGCCTCAACAACCACACGCTCACCCACCCCTACCTGCCCGGCCTCTCGTACAGCGAGCAGAAGAGGGAGATCTGCGACCAGCAGGCCGTCATCGAGGAGCAGTACGGCCGACGGCCCACGCTCTTCCGCCCGCCGTACGGCAACTACAACGGGGACACGCTCCGCGTCGCGAAGTCCTGCGGCATCAAGGCCGTACCGCTCTGGAACGCGGAGGCGTTCCCGGACCACATGGAATGGCGCGAGGGGGATCAGGAGCTGCGCCCCGGCGACATCATCCTCACGCACTTCCGGGGGCGGCAGGAGTGGGGCGGCAGCATGGCCGACCTGGTCCGGGCGGTCATGAAGACCATCACGGACCAGGGGTACGCCGTGGCCCGGCTGGAGGACTACGTATGAGAAGGGCGCACAGGCTGCTCGCCGGACTGCTGACGGCCGGTGCGCTCCTGACCGCGACCACCGGGTGCGCACAGTCGGTGGACCCGATCGAGCGGCTGGGCCGCAAGGCCGCACAGAGGGTGACCCATCCGCATCCGCGTCCGACCCCCGCGGCCGGCCCTCCGGCGCACCCGCACGGTGATCACGGGGAGCAGGGGTCGCTGGTCGTCACCGCCTGCCCGCAGCGGCCGGAGTCCCGGCACCCGCGGTCGTCACCACCGCTGAGGCGCTGGTGGCCGGACCGGCCGGGACCGAACGCGGTGGCGAGTGCGAGCCCCCGGTGCGACCGGCGGTAGTGCCGGCGAGGGGCCGTGCGGGAGCGGGGCCGACAGCCGCGCGGAGGTTCGCGCACGAACCCGCGGTCGAACGGAAGGGTGCGGTCCGTCCCCGCGTGACCGCGAGGGCGTCCGGACCGTCGCACTGCGGCGGCGCCAGGGCCTCCGGGCTGTCCGGACCGTTGAAAGGGCAGGCGCCCGTCGGAAGGGGCAGGCGCCCGTCGCGCCACGGGCGCGCGGGGATCACACGGCGCCGCGACTGGCCGGATTGGCACTCCGCTTGACCGAGTGCTAATCGCGGCCATAGTCTCGGTGCTGGCACTCACCACTGGAGAGTGCCAGCAGTACTGTGCGACGGGCAGGTCCGGCACCCGCGACGACGGATCCACCTGGTCGCCACCCCAAGACTGTTAAACCCCGTGAGATCTCCGAAGGGGGAGACCGGATCGTGTCGACCGCCAGCTCCAAGGTTGCGATCAAGCCGCTCGAGGACCGCATTGTGGTCCAGCCGCTCGACGCCGAGCAGACCACGGCCTCCGGCCTGGTCATTCCGGACACCGCCAAGGAGAAGCCCCAGGAGGGCGTCGTCCTGGCCGTGGGCCCGGGCCGCTTCGAGAACGGCGAGCGCCTTCCGCTCGACGTCAAGACCGGCGACGTCGTGCTGTACAGCAAGTACGGCGGCACCGAGGTGAAGTACAACGGCGAGGAGTACCTCGTCCTCTCGGCTCGCGACGTGCTCGCGATCGTCGAGAAGTAATTCACTCACGTTTGCTTCTGTTCTGCGCCCCTGGCCCCCTGCGAACAACCAGCCGGGCGGTCGGGGGCGCAGTTCGTTTGAGAGGAAAGCTCAGCTCCCATGGCGAAGATTCTGAAGTTCGACGAGGACGCCCGTCGCGCCCTTGAGCGCGGCGTCAACAAGCTTGCCGACACGGTCAAGGTGACAATCGGCCCCAAGGGCCGCAACGTCGTCATCGACAAGAAGTTCGGCGCCCCCACCATCACCAACGACGGTGTCACCATCGCGCGCGAGGTCGAGCTCGACGACCCGTACGAGAACCTCGGTGCCCAGCTGGTGAAGGAGGTCGCCACCAAGACCAACGACGTCGCGGGTGACGGTACGACCACCGCCACCGTGCTGGCCCAGGCGCTCGTCCGCGAGGGTCTGCGCAACGTCGCGGCCGGTGCCTCCCCGGCCGCCCTGAAGAAGGGCATCGACGCCGCGGTCAAGGCCGTGTCCGAGGAACTCCTCGCGACCGCCCGCCCGATCGACGACAAGTCCGACATCGCCGCCGTGGCCGCGCTCTCCGCGCAGGACCCGCAGGTCGGCGAGCTCATCGCGGACGCGATGGACAAGGTCGGCAAGGACGGCGTCATCACCGTCGAGGAGTCCAACACCTTCGGTCTGGACCTCGACTTCACCGAAGGCATGGCCTTCGACAAGGGCTACCTGTCCCCGTACATGGTGACCGACCAGGAGCGTATGGAGGCCGTCCTCGACGACCCGTACATCCTGGTCCACCAGGGCAAGATCGGCTCGATCCAGGACCTGCTCCCGCTGCTGGAGAAGGTCGTCCAGGCCGGTGGCTCCAAGCCGCTGCTGATCATCGCCGAGGACGTCGAGGGCGAGGCGCTGTCGACCCTCCTCGTCAACAAGATCCGTGGCATCTTCAACGCCGTCGCGGTGAAGGCCCCGGGCTTCGGTGACCGCCGCAAGGCCATGCTCGGCGACATCGCCACCCTCACCGGTGCGACCGTCATCGCCGAGGAGATCGGCCTCAAGCTCGACCAGGCCGGTCTGGACGTGCTGGGCACCGCCCGTCGCGTCACCGTCTCCAAGGACGACACCACGATCGTGGACGGCGGCGGCGAGCCCGGCGACGTCAAGGGCCGGGTCAACCAGATCAGGGCCGAGATCGAGGCCACGGACTCCGACTGGGACCGCGAGAAGCTCCAGGAGCGCCTCGCGAAGCTGGCCGGCGGCGTGTGCGTGATCCGCGTCGGTGCCGCCACCGAGGTGGAGCTCAAGGAGAAGAAGCACCGTCTGGAGGACGCCATCTCCGCGACCCGCGCCGCGGTCGAGGAGGGCATCGTCTCCGGTGGTGGCTCCGCTCTGGTCCACGCCGCCAAGGTCCTGGAGGGCAACCTCGACAAGACCGGCGACGAGGCCACCGGTGTCGCGGTCGTGCGCCGCGCCGCGGTCGAGCCGCTGCGCTGGATCGCCGAGAACGCCGGCCTCGAAGGCTACGTCATCACCTCGAAGGTCTCCGAGCTCGACAAGGGCCAGGGCTTCAACGCCGCGACCGGCGAGTACGACGACCTGGTGAAGGCCGGCGTCATCGACCCGGTCAAGGTCACCCGCTCCGCGCTGGAGAACGCCGCGTCCATCGCGTCGCTGCTGCTCACGACCGAGACCCTGGTCGTCGAGAAGCCGGCCGAGGAAGAGGCCGAGGCCGGCCACGGCGGTCACGGCCACGCGCACTGACGCCGAGCGTCCGCGGCTGAGCCGCTGAACGATCGAGACCCGGTACCCCGTCGCGGGGTACCGGGTCTCGGCGTGGACCGGGCGCAACCAGTTCACCCAGAAGGGCGGGTGGGCGGCGCTCAGGGCCCGGCCGCCGTGTACGTCCGCTCAACGAGGTCCGTACGTGCGACCCGCCTTGGAGGCGACCCCTCCGAGCAGGCCGCGCGGCGTCACCTTCACGAGCCCCATCAACGCCTTGTACCGCGGATCAGGGATCGAGACCGACCTGCCGCGTGCCAGGTCCGCCAGGGCCGCCGCCACCAGCTTGTCCGCATCGAGCCACATCCAGCCCGGGATGTTGCCGGTCCCCATCCCGGCCCGCTCGTGGAACTCCGTCCGTACGAAGCCGGGGCACAGCGCCATCAGCCGCACCCCCGAACCGGCCAGGTCCTTCGCCACACCCTGGGTGAACTGCACGACCCACGCCTTGGACGCGCCGTACGTACCGCGCGGCAGGAACGCGGCCACCGAGGCCACGTTGACGACTCCGCCCCGCCCCCGCTCCCGCATCCCGGCAGCCGCCGCCGAGGTCAGCCGCAGCACCGCCTCGCAGTGCACCTTGAGCATGTTCAGCTCATCGGCCATGGGCACATCCAGGTAGCGGCCCCTGTTGCCGAACCCGGCGTTGTTGACCAGCAGATCGACCGGCTGCCGACGATCCGTCAGCCGGGCCTCGACCGCGGCGATCCCCTTGTCCTCGGACAGGTCGGCCGTCAGCACCTCGGCCTCGATGCCGTGCCGGTCGTGCAGTTCGGTCGCCTGCTCGCGCAGCCGTTCCGTGTCGCGGGCCACCAGCACCAGGTTGTGCCCATCGGCCGCGAGCCGCCGCGCGAACGCGGCACCGATCCCCGCGGTCGCGCCCGTAATCAGTGCAGTCGTCATACGCGGCACGTTAGTGCCTGTCCGGCAGACCGTGATCAGCTGTCCGCCGACTGCGTCCCCACGTACTCCAGAGCGGCACGGCGCGTCTCGGGATGCAGTGCGTCGCCGGCCGCCAGCATCCTCGGCAGCAGCTCCCGGCGCGTCGTCGTGGCCAGGAACTGCAGCGTCACGGTGACGTCGTGAGCGGGCCGGTGCACGATCTCGACCGGGTCGCCGGCGCGGATCTCGCCCGGCGTGACCACCCGCAGGTAGGCACCCGGGGACGCCGCCTGCGTGAACCGCTTCACCCAGCGCTTCTCGTCGAGATGGTCCGCGAACGTACGGCACGGGATCCGGCCCGACGTGACCTCCAGGACCAGATCGGCCCCGATCCGCCACCGCTCGCCGATCTTCGCGCCGCTCACGTCCAGACCGCTGGTCGTCAGGTTCTCGCCGAACACGCCGTTGGCCAGCGGGCGGCCGAGCTCCCGCTCCCAGACGTCCAGTTCCTCGCGGGCGAAGGCGTACACGGCCTGGTCGGAGCCGCCGTGATGACGCAGGTGGCACACCGCGTCGCCGGCCAGACCGCTGCCGCCGGTGCCCTTGGGGCCGGGGTCGGTGACCCGGACGGGGCCGTCGGCCGGCCGCTTGTCCATCCCGGTCACACCGCCGGGGGCCTCGGTGTAGTCGACGGCCTTCGGCCGTCCCACGTTCACGGTCAGCAGCTTCATCGGCTCCGTCGTCTTCATCGTCTCCGTCGTCTCCACTGTCTCCATCGGCTCCAACGGGCTCGTCGGCTCCGTCGGCTCCGCCGGGCTCGTCGTCCCCGCCGGGCTCGTCGGTTTCATCGCCTTCCTCGACTCCATGCGGAGAACGCTAACCACCACACACTCAAAGATGTCGATAGTTAATTCGCGATGGCTCCAAGATTCTCTTATGGTTGGAGCGTGATCGAAGCTCGCCATCTCCGTGTCCTGCGCGCCGTGGCCGCCACCGGCTCGTTCTCCGCCGCCGCCCGCGAACTGGGCTGCACCCAGCCCGCGGTGAGCCAGCAGATGAAGGCGCTGGAAGCCTCCGCGGGGACCGCGTTGCTGATCCGCACGGGACGCGAGATGCGGCTCACCCAGGCGGGCGAGGCGCTCGTCCGGCACGCCTCCGGCATCCTCGCGGGCCTCACCGCCGCCGAGGAGGAGGTCGCCGCGATCGCCGGGCTGCGGGCCGGCCGGGTCCGGCTCGTCTCGTTCCCCAGCGGCAGTTCCACGCTGGTGCCCAGTGCCCTCGCGGCGCTGCGCGCGGCGCACCCCGGCACCCGGGTCTCCCTGGTCGAGGCCGAACCGCCGCGCTCGGTCGAGATGCTGCGCGAGGGCGACTGCGACATCGCGCTGGCGTTCCGCTACGGCACCTCCGGCGCGGAGTGGGACGACCTGGTCGTCCGCCCGCTGCTCACCGACCGGCTGATCGGCCTGGTTCCCGACGGGCACCGGCTGGCCGGTCCTGCCGCGGTCGGCATCGCCGAGCTGGCCGACGAGTCGTGGATCGCGGGCTGCCCGCGCTGTCGCCGCCAGCTGGTGGAGGTCTGCGAGGAATCCGGTTTCACGCCGCGGATCGACTTCGCCACCGACGACTACCCGGCGGTGATCGGCCTGGTCGGTGCCGGGCTGGGCGTGGCCGTACTGCCGGAGCTGGCGTTGGAGTCGGTACGCCCCAAGGGGGCCCGCACCGTGACGGTGGAGCCGGCCATCGAGCGCGAGATCGTCGCCCTGACCCTGCCCGACCTGGCCCGGGTTCCGGCGGTCGCAGCCACCCTGGACCGGCTGTCCCTGGCGGCCGCCCGCTGAGGGGGGCCTGCCTGTGTCCCGGCCCCCCTCGGTGGCCGGGTGAGATGAAGAAACGTTTTTCTATTGGCTGCGGGGTGCGGCGGGATCAGCCGTGCCCCGACGGGGACGGAAGAGCCGACGGAGCCGCTGCCGCGATCAGCCGGTTGCGGGCCCGTCCCATGAGCTCCTCGCGTTCGTCCTCGGTCAGTCCGCCCCACACTCCGTAGGGCTCGCGTACCGCCAGCGCGTGCGCCGCACACTCGGCGCGTACCGGGCATCGCATGCAGACCTCTTTTGCCGAGTTCTCGCGGGCGCTCCGTGCTGCCCCGCGTTCACCCTCCGGGTGGAAGAACAGCGAGCTGTCGACCCCGCGGCAGGCCGCCAACAGTTGCCAGTCCCACAGATCGGCGTTGGGTCCGGGAAGGCGGGAGAAATCTGCCATTGCTTGTCCCCTCGAAACCATGCTGAGTCGGAATCGTCGTTGTCGTCCGTTGTTGACCGTGCCCATGACATCTACATCTACGGTGTAAGTAGATGTAAATATGACTGATTGCGAATCTAGCCACAGACACCAGCAAAAGGGAAGAAAACCCGCTAAATGGGGCATATTTTCGCGTGAAATTTCGGTTGACCGTTGGATGATGTGTGCCGCTCTCCTCTGTGTGCGCGTCCTTACGTAGAGTGTCGAAGCCCGTCGTCCGACCCGTAACTCTTTCGAGTGACCGTCGTTGAGAGGGCGGAGGCGGTTGACAGAAAAAGCGATCGGGCAGATGTCCGAGAGCGTCAACCGCTCAGGTGACGACAGGTAAGACCCTGGAGGTTCAAGGTGACGCGCATCTGCTGCGGAGGGCGGTCATGACATCCGTCCTCGTCTGCGATGACTCCCCGCTTGCCCGGGAAGCGCTCCGTCGCGCGGTCGCGACCGTGCCCGGCGTCGAGCGTGTGACGACGGCGGCCAACGGCGAGGAAGTCCTCCGCCGCTGGGGCGCCGACCGTTCGGATCTGATTCTCATGGACGTACGCATGCCCGGTCTCGGGGGTGTGGAGACGGTCCGTCGGCTGCTCTCCGCCGACCCCGGCGCCCGGATCATCATGCTGACCGTCGCCGAGGACCTGGACGGTGTCGCGCTCGCGGTCGCCGCCGGTGCCCGCGGATATCTGCACAAGGACGCCTCGCGCGCGGAGCTGCGGGCCACCGTCACCCAGGCGCTGGCCGATCCGACCTGGCGGCTCGCCCCGCGCAGACTGCGGTCGGCCGAGATGGGTGCGGCGCCGACGCTCACCGCGCGTGAGATCCAGGTGCTCGAAGGCATGAGTCATGGCCGTTCGAACGCTGAGATCGGCCGTGAGCTGTTCCTCTCCGAGGACACGGTGAAGACGCACGCCAGGCGCCTGTTCAAGAAGCTCGGCGCCTCGGACCGGGCGCACGCCGTGGCGCTCGGCTTCCGCTGGGGCCTGGTCCGCTGAGGGTCGGGCGCGGCCGGAAGCCCGTCGATTCCCCGTCCGCGCGTCGGCGGACGGGGCGGGTGGCCGATGCGTGGGGCGGGCCGCGCCCCGCCGCCGGCGGCGTCCCCCACGCCGACGGCATGTGAAGCTTCCCGGCCGATACCGCATCCTTGAGTTGTGGAGTTCCTCGGGAACGATTCGGTCGAGCGGAAGGGGAGGGCGCAGGACATGACTTCCGGCGCACCCGCTCATAACGCTTCGGTGCACAACTACGGACGCGGCGACGCGGACGATGTGGCTCCGGGGCACCATGGTCCGATGCGCGACGACGAAACGACGGTGATCGGTGCCCTGGTGCACCGGGCTGTCGAGGGCGACGCGCAGGCCACTCACGATCTGCTGGCCCACGTCCATCCACTCGCGTTGCGCTACTGCCGGTCCCGGCTGAACCGGCTGCCTGGTGATGCTCGCCACTTCGTGGAGGACCTGGCGCAGGAGGTCTGCGTCGCGGTGCTGATGGCGCTGCCGCGCTACAAGGACACCGGCAGGCCCTTCGAAGCCTTCGTCTTCGCGATCGCGGGGCACAAGGTCGCCGATCTCCAGCGGGCCGCCATGCGGCACCCGGGGTCGACGGCGGTGCCCTCCGACGAGATGCCCGAGCGGCCGGACGATTCGCTCGGGCCCGAGGAGCGTGCGCTGCTCAGCAGCGATGCGGCCTGGGCCAAGAAGCTTCTCGCCAACCTGCCGGACAACCAGCGCGAGCTGCTCGTCCTGCGCGTGGCGGTCGGTCTCACAGCCGAGGAGACCGGACAGATGCTGGGCATGTCGCCGGGTGCTGTCCGGGTCGCCCAGCACCGGGCCCTGAGCAGGCTGCGGGCTCTCGCGGAACAGTGACCGGGCCGGTCCGGCAGATCCCGTACGAAGCTACGAACCCTCTGGGTGATCTTGCTCGTGGAATGAGACACCCTCGGAGGCCGTTAGCATGGACATCCGCACCGATCAAGGCCATTTGGGGAAGGTGTCATGACTGCAAACGTCGACGGAGTGCCCGAGAAATTCGCGACGCTCGGGCTGACATACGACGACGTGCTGCTGCTGCCCGGCGCGTCCGACATGGCGCCCGACCAGATCGACACCTCGTCCTACATCTCCAAGAACGTGCGGGTGAACATCCCGCTGCTCTCCGCCGCGATGGACAAGGTCACCGAGGCCCGCATGGCGATCGCCATGGCCCGGCAGGGCGGGGCCGGTGTGCTGCACCGCAACCTCTCCATCGCCGACCAGGCCAATCAGGTCGACCTGGTGAAGCGCTCCGAGTCCGGCATGGTCACCGACCCGATCACGGTCCACCCGGACGCGACGCTGAGCGACGCCGACGAGCTGTGTGCCAAGTTCCGCATCAGCGGTGTTCCGGTCACCGACGCCGCGGGCAAGCTGCTCGGCATCGTCACCAACCGCGACATGGCCTTCGAGTCGGACCGTACGCGTCAGGTGCGCGAGGTCATGACGCCGATGCCGCTGGTCACCGGCAAGGTCGGCATCTCCGGCGTGGACGCCATGGAGCTGCTGCGCCGCCACAAGATCGAGAAGCTTCCGCTCGTCGACGACACGGGTGTCCTCAAGGGCCTCATCACCGTCAAGGACTTCGTCAAGGCCGAGCAGTACCCGAACGCGGCCAAGGACAAGGAGGGCCGGCTGCTGGTCGGCGCCGCCGTCGGTGTCGCGGGCGACTCCTACGAGCGGGCCCAGGCGCTCATCGAGGCGGGCGTCGACTTCATCGTCGTCGACACCGCCCACGGTCACTCCCGGCTGGTCGGCGACATGGTCGCCAAGATCAAGTCGAACGCCTCGGTCGATGTCATCGGCGGCAACATCGCGACCCGTGACGGCGCCCAGGCGCTGATCGACTCGGGCGTCGACGGCATCAAGGTGGGTGTGGGCCCCGGTTCCATCTGCACCACCCGGGTCGTCGCCGGCATCGGCGTCCCGCAGGTCACCGCGATCTACGAGGCGTCCCTCGCCGCCAAGGCGGCCGGTGTCCCGGTCATCGGCGACGGCGGCCTGCAGTACTCCGGCGACATCGCCAAGGCCCTGGTGGCCGGCGCGGACACCGTGATGCTCGGCTCGCTGCTGGCCGGCTGCGAGGAGTCCCCGGGCGAGCTGCTCTTCATCAACGGCAAGCAGTTCAAGTCCTACCGGGGCATGGGCTCGCTCGCGGCGATGCAGACCCGCGGCGACCGCAAGTCGTACTCCAAGGACCGGTACTTCCAGGAGGGCGTCGCCTCCGACGAGAAGCTGGTCCCCGAAGGCATCGAGGGCCAGGTCCCGTACCGCGGCCCGCTCTCCGCGGTCGTCCACCAGCTCACCGGCGGTCTGCGCCAGTCGATGTTCTACGTCGGCGGGCGCACCGTCCCGGAGCTCCAGGCCAACGGCCGGTTCGTCCGGATCACCTCGGCGGGTCTCAAGGAGAGCCACCCGCACGACATCCAGATGACGGTCGAGGCGCCGAACTACAGCAGGAAGTAACGCGACGCGCCGCCGAGGGGCGGTCCGGGGTTCCCGGATGCTGTGGGAACAGCATCCGGGTTCCCGGGACCGCCCCTCAGTCGTGTGTCGGGGATACTGGACAGCGCAGACGTAGAGGGAAAGGCCACACCATCGTGACTGAGATCGAGATCGGGCGCGGCAAGCGCGGCCGCCGGGCGTACGCATTCGACGACATCGCTGTCGTCCCGAGCCGCCGCACCCGCGACCCGAAGGAGGTCTCGATCGCCTGGCAGATCGACGCCTACCGTTTCGAGCTGCCGTTCCTGGCGGCTCCCATGGACTCGGTGGTCTCTCCGCAGACCGCGATCCGCATCGGTGAGCTCGGCGGCCTCGGCGTCCTCAACCTTGAGGGCCTGTGGACCCGGCACGCCGACCCGCAGCCGCTGCTCGACGAGATCGCCGAAATGCCCGTCGAGTCGGCGACCCGGCGCCTCCAGGAGATCTACTCCGCCCCGATCCAGGAGGAGCTGATCGGCCAGCGCATCAAGGAGGTGCGCGATGCCGGTGTCGTCACCGCCGCCGCACTCTCCCCGCAGCGCACCGCTCAGTTCTCCAAGGCCGTCGTCGACGCGGGTGTGGACATCTTCGTCATCCGCGGTACGACGGTCTCGGCCGAGCACGTCTCGGGTGCGGCCGAGCCGCTCAACCTCAAGCAGTTCATCTACGAGCTGGACGTCCCGGTGATCGTCGGCGGCTGCGCCACGTACACCGCGGCCCTGCACCTGATGCGTACCGGTGCGGCCGGTGTCCTCGTCGGCTTCGGCGGCGGCGCCGCGCACACCACGCGCAACGTCTTCGGTATCCAGGTCCCGATGGCGACCGCGGTCGCCGATGTGGCGGGGGCCCGCCGCGACTACATGGACGAGTCCGGCGGCCGGTACGTGCACGTGATCGCGGACGGCGGCGTCGGCTGGTCCGGCGACCTGCCGAAGGCCGTCGCCTGCGGTGCGGACGCCGTGATGATGGGCTCCCCGCTGGCCCGTGCGACGGACGCGCCGGGCCGCGGCCGGCACTGGGGCATGGAGGCCGTCCACGAGGACGTGCCGCGCGGCAAGCTGGTCGACCTGGGCACCGTCGGCACGACCGAGGAGGTCCTCACCGGTCCTTCGCACACCCCCGACGGTTCGATGAACATCTTCGGCGCGCTGCGCCGGGCGATGGCGACGACGGGGTACAGCGACCTCAAGGAGTTCCAGCGTGTCGAGGTGACGGTGGCGGACTCGCAGCACCGCCGCTGACCGTTCCCGCACATACGGGAGGGCCCGGACCGCACACGCGGTCCGGGCCCTCCCGTATGACGCGGGCGACGGCCCGGGTCAGTCGGTCGCCTTGCGGGCGGCCGAGAAGGCGACGACCGCGGCGACCGCGAAGAAGACGAAGCTCATCACGCTCGCGTCTTCCTTCCACACCTTGTTCAGGTCGCTGAAGTGGTCGAAGAAGATCTCGCTGACCGAGAGCGGGAGCTGCTTGCTGATGATGAAGGCCTCACCGAGCAGCTGGCCCAGGTAGACACCGACCAGGGCGAGGGCGGCGCCGATGACCGGCAGGGCGGGGTTGCGGCCGCCGACCTTGCCCGCGGCGAAACCGACGAGGGCGCCCACGCCCACGGCCGCGTAGCCGATCTCGTGCTTGGTGGCGCCGATGATCGCGCCGTAGATGCCCGCGGCGACGAGGGCCGCGACGAGCGCGGCGAGCAGGCCGAGGCCCAGGTTGTTGCGGGCCGGGGCGGGCGGGGCGAAGGGTGCGCCGCCGAACGGGACTCCGGGCTGCCCGGGCTGACCGTACGCACCGGGCTGCTGGCCCGCGAACGGGTTGCCGGTCGGGGCGCCGGGCTGGCCGGGCTGCTGACTTGCGAACGGGTTGCCGGTCGGGGCGTCCGGCTGCTGGCCCGCGAACGGGTTGCCGCCGGCGGGCTGGGCTTCGTTCGGCTGGTTCGCCGGAGGCACGGGCTGGCTCATGGTGGAATCCCCCTGGGACAGATGCGCACGAGTGTGCGAGAAGTGACGCCGCAGGCTAGCAGCCGCCTATGACATCGCCCACCCGATTGCTCCGGGAATCCCGCCTCACAGCCGGTGTGCGGCCCCTGCCGGGGTCGCGCCCCGGGTGTCGAGAAGGAGCTGGGCCTTCACGGCGAGGCCCTGGAGGTCGTACGTGCGGTGGTGCTGGAGCAGCACGGTGAGGTCGGCGCTCGATGCCGCCTCGTACAGCGAGTCGGCGCGCGGGACCGGGAGTTCACGGACCCGCCAGTCCAGGACGTGCGGGTCGTGGTAGCCGATCTGTGCACCCATGTCCATCAGCCGGGTCGCGATCTCCCGGGCGGGAGAGGCCTCCTGGTCGGCGAGGTCCGGCTTGTAGGTGACCCCGAGGAGCAGGACCCGGGCGCCGCGTACGGATTTGCCGTGCTCGTTCAGGAGGGTGGCGCAGCGTTGGATCACGTACTGCGGCATCCGGTCGTTGATCTCCTGGGCGAGCGAGACCATCCGCAGGGGGTGGCCGGGGGTGCGGCTGCTGTACGGGAGGTAGCCCGGGTCGACGGGGACACCGTGGCCGCCGACGCCGGGGCCCGGGCGGAACGGCTGGAAGCCGAACGGCTTGGTCTCGGCGCACCTGATGACGTCCCAGAGGTCGACGCCGAGATCGTGGCAGAGCACCGCCATCTCGTTGACCAGGGCGATGTTGACGTGCCGGAAGTTGGTCTCCAGGACCTTCGCCATCTCGGCCTCGCGCGGACCGCGGGCCCGGACGACCTTGTCGGTGAGCCGGCTGTAGAAGGCGGCGGCGGATTCGGTGCAGGCGGGGGTGAGCCCGCCGATGACCTTGGGGGTGTGGGCGTAGACGTGGGTCCTGCTGCCGGGGTCGAGGCGGCTGGGGGAGTGGGCGAGGTGGAAGTCGCGACCGGCGCGCAGGCCCGAGCCCTCTTCGAGGAGGGGCCGGACGAAGCTCTCGGTGGTGCCGGGCTGTACGGCCGATTCCAGCAGGACGGTGGTGTGCGGGCGCAGCCGGGCGGCGAGCGCGCGGGCCGCGTCGCCGACGGCGGTGAGGTCGAGGGTGCGGTCGGCGCCGAGCGGAGTGGGTGCGCAGATCACCGCGGTACGGACCCGGCCGAGTTCGGCCGGGTCGGTGGTGGGCCGGAAACCCCCCGAGAGCATCCGGCGTACTTCCGAGGCGGTGAGGGATCCCTCGGCCGGGGTGCGGCCGGCGGAGAGTTCCGCGGCGGCGCGTGGGTCGGTGTCGTAGCCGATGGTCTCGACACCGGCGGCCACGGCGGCCTGGGCGAGAGGGAGGCCGAGGTGGCTGAGTCCGATGACAGCGAGGTCTGCGGGCATGTGGATGGCCGTCCTTCCCTGGGGCCGGGCGGGGGGGGGGGGGGGGGGCGCCCCCCCCCCCCCCCCCCCGCCCCCCCCCCCCCCCCCCCCCCACCCCCCCAACGCAAAAACCAAAAACAAAAAAAAAAAAAAAAAAAA
>NZ_JBHVRW010000035.1:0-57253 GCF_042885475.1 Streptomyces sp. NPDC058051 | reverse complement strand
GGTACCATATCGCTGCGCGATATGCAAGCGAACTGCCCCGCTGCGCGGGGCAGTTGCGCAACCCGCTCCGCGGGTTGCGAACCTCAGGGCTGCGCCCTGAGGTTGGGCGCGGTTCGCGTTGCTCACCGCGCCCGGCAAGCCGGGCCAACTCCCTCCGCTGCGCTCCAGGAGTTGAGGGGAGCCGGCCGCTGCGCTGGCCGGTGGGCCCCGCTGCGCGAGGGGCCGGCTGGCGTGATGTCAAGTGCAGGTAATTCAGCTTCCTGTAAGGAAGTTGACGGGTGCTTCGCATCCGTCTGAGGGTGTGTCCGCTGCGCTCCCCCACCCCGGGTCCTTCCGGCTGCGCCTCCAGGACCTGAAGCCCGCTACGCGGGCTTGGCTGGCTACAAGGGGTGGGGGTCGCTCGTTCGTGTCGGAGTTTCAGTGTAGCGGGTGCATCAGGTTGATGCCGCATGTACCAGCATGTACCGTTGGCAGAAATACGGGACGCCCCCAACCACCCGGGAGCCTCCCCGGAATTCCGAGAGGAACGGCCATAGATGACCGGCCACCGCGAATCTACCGGACCCGATCCCGCGCTGAGCAGCGATTCTGTGCACCGGGTGAGCCAGTATCAGACGGCGGGCGTCAACACCCGGTTGAGGCTGTTCGCGCTCCTGGCCGCCCAGGGCGTGCCTGCGAGTGAGGCGGACGACCTGGTGGCCGCACTGGAGACCGGAGCGGTCGCCGGGGCGCAGAGCGAGGTAGTCGAGCTGGACGGCATGGCGCCGGCCTCTCGGGGCGAGGTGTTCGCGGACGGCTGGGACGAGGGCGTGACGGCCGTGAGCGAGGCCCTGGTGGGCATCGCTGACCGTGACTGGTCACGGCGCGGCGGCCGGTCGGGCGGGGCCGCTGAACTGGCCTTACACATCGCGGACGTGAGGCAGCGTGAGCGGGCCGACCTGGTGCGGCTGGAGAGGTTCGTCCGGGAGAGCGTGCTGCCGCGCACGCACCCGCACACCACGGCGCGGCGCCGGGTGCTGGAAGCGCTGGGCGAGGCCGGCGGTCTGTGCACGGCCCGGACGCGGAACGCGGACGGGGACGAAGTGGTCTGCACGCTCGATGCCGGGCACTACGACGTGGACGACAAGCCGCCCTTCAAGGATGGAAAGCCGGGCGGCTGGCATAAGGCGGATGCGTCGATCTGGAACGACTTGGGCGCGGCCTGCATTCCGCACGCGGCCATCTGAAAGACCACAGGAATTCAGGCATCGGGGAGGCAAGGAAATGTCAGCGATTCAGCTCAAGAAACACCAGGTAGATCAGCGCTCCGCGTTTCGTAAGTGGGTGGGATTCCCTGCAAGGTCATCTGTGCCCCCGCAGGGTGCCCGGGGCACGATCGTGTCAGCGACCGGCTCGGGCAAGACGATCACGGCCGCCGCGTGCGCGCTGGAGTCGTTCGCGGACGGCCGGATCCTCGTGACCGTGCCGACCCTGGACCTGCTCGCGCAGACCGCCCAGGCGTGGCGCCTGGTGGGCCACACCGCGCCGATGGTCGCGGTGTGCTCGTTGGAGAACGACGCGGTCCTCAACTCGCTGGGGGTGCGGACCACCACCAACCCGATCCAGCTCGCCCTGTGGGCGGGGTCCGGGCCGGTCGTCGTGTTCGCCACGTACGCCTCCCTGGTGGACCGCGAGGACATCGACGCACCCGAGGGCCAGCGCAAGGTTCGCGGGCCGCTGGAGACCGCTCTGGCGGGCGGAGAGCGCCTGTACGGACAGCAGATGGCAGGCTTCGACCTCGCGATCGTGGATGAGGCCCACGGCACCGCCGGTGATCTTGGGAGGCCGTGGGCGGCGATCCACGACAACGCCCGGATTCCGGCGGACTTCCGGCTCTACCTGACCGCGACCCCGCGCATCCTCGCAGCGGCCCGGCCGCAGAAGGGCAAGGACGGCCAGGAACTCGAACTGGCCTCGATGGGCCAGGACTCGGAAACCTACGGAAAGTGGCTGGCCGAACTCGGGCTGAGCGAGGCGATCGAGCGCGAAATTCTCGCCGGATTCGAGATCGACGTCCTCGAGATCCGCGACCCCTCCCCCGTTCTCGGGCTGTCCGAGGAGGCGCTGCGCGGCCGGCGCCTGGCGCTGCTACAGACCGCGCTGCTGGAGCACGCGGCCGCGCACAACCTGCGCACCGTCATGACGTTCCACCAGCGGGTGGAAGAAGCGCAGGCGTTCGCGGAGAAGCTCCCAGAGACCGCCGCGGAGCTGTACGCCACCGAGATGTCGACTGAGGAGCTGGCGGAGACAGACAAGAAGGTCAAGAAGCTGCCCGCGTCGTCGATCGGCGCGGAGCCCTACGAACTCGAGGCCGGCCGCCACGTACCCCCGGACCGCGTGTGGTCGGCGTGGCTGTGCGGCGACCACCTCGTGTCCGAGCGGCGCGAGGTCTTGCGGCAGTTCGCCAACGGCATCGACGCCAACAACCGGCGCGTGCACCGGGCCTTCCTCGCAAGCTGCCGCGTGCTCGGGGAGGGCGTCGACATCACCGGCGAGCGCGGAGTCGAAGCCGTCTGCTTCGCCGACACCCGCGGCTCCCAGGTCGAGATCGTCCAGAACATCGGCCGGGCGCTCCGGCTCAACAAGGACGGCAGCACAAAGGTGGCCAGGATCATCGTGCCGGTGTTCCTGGAGCCCGGCGAGGACCCGACCGACATGGTCGCCAGCGCCAGCTTCCGCCCTCTTGTAGCCGTACTCCAGGGCCTCCGCAGTCATGACGAACGACTCGTCGAGCAGCTCGCCTCCCGCGCACTGACCAGCGGGAAGCGCAAGGTTCACGTCCGGCGCGACGAGGACGGGCAGATCGTCGGGGCCGGCGGCGAGGGCGACGGCGAGGACGGGGAGCAGGACGGCACCCAGGCCGCCGCCGAAGCGGCGCTGCTCCACTTCTCCTCCCCCAGGGACGCGGCGACCATCGCAGCGTTCCTGCGCACCCGGGTTTACCGGCCGGAGTCGCTCGTGTGGCTGGAGGGCTATCAGGCCCTGCTGCGCTGGCGTGCGGAGAACGAGATCACCGGCCTCTACGCCGTTCCCTATGACGTTGAGGTGGAAGTGGGGGTCACGAAGGCTTTTCCGCTTGGCCGCTGGGTCCACCAGCAGAGGAAGGGGCTGCGGGCCGGGGAGCTCGAAGAGCGGCGCAAGGTCCTGCTGGACGCGCCGGAGGCCGGGATGGTCTGGGAGCCGGGCGAGGAGGCGTGGGAGAACAAGCTCGCCGCGCTCCGCTCGTACCGGCGGGCCACGGGGCACCTCGCGCCGCGTCAGGACGCGGTGTGGGGCGAAGGCAAGGCGATGGTCCCGGTCGGGCAGCACATGGCCAACCTCCGGCGCAAGGGCGGTCTGGGCAAGGACGCGGATCGGGCGGCGGAGCGCGCGCAGCAGCTGACCGCGGTCGACCCGGACTGGGACTGCCCGTGGCCGCTCGACTGGCAACGCCACTACAAGGTGCTCGCCGACCTGGTCGACGCCGACGGCGTCCTGCCGACCATCGAGCCGGGCGTGCTGTTCGAGGGCGACGACCTGGGCAAGTGGCTCGCGCGGCAGCGGGAGGCGCACACCTGGGCGCGGCTGTCGACCGAGCAGCAGGAACGGCTGTCGAAGCTGGGTGTGCAGCCCGCTGAGACCCCGTCTCCCGCCCCGGCAGCTGCTCGTGCGATGAATCGCCCGAGCAAGGCACAGGCGGCGTTTCAGCGGGGTCTGGCCGCCCTCACGCAGTGGGTGGAACGGGAAGGCGTGGACCGGCCAGTGCCGAGGGGGCACAGCGAAGAAATCGCGGTCGACTGCGAGGCGGAGCCGGTGGTCGTGAAGCTGGGCGTATGGATTTCGAACACGAAATCGAGGAGGGAGAAGCTCGCCCAGGAGCAGCGGGACGCACTACGGAAGCTGGGCGTCGAGTGGGCATGAGTTCCGGCGGAGGGTTGCCTGCCGTGTGCCGGGAGGCAACCCTCTACGGCGTGGGGTGATCCAGAGACCGCTAAGGCACCATGCCTGGGTGGACATAGACATTGCGAGGAGCAGCTCAAGCGGTTCGGCGCCGGGCTCGGACCGTCATATTGGCTTGGTGAGGTTCGGGCTGGGCCGGTAGTGGGCGACTCCTGCGTAGGACATCCCCAGTGAGGTGGTAAGGATCTTGGCGTCGAGTTCATCGGCGAGGGTGAGCAGGCGAGTAGAGCGCAGGATGCGGGGCTGGAGGCCGGTAGGAGCGAGGGTGTCGCGGATGTGAGCGGCGCCGGCGGGGCCGTGGTGGGTGCGGGTGAGCCGGGTGACGAGCAGGTGGGGGTTGTCCGAGCTGAGTTGGTGTCGGTGTTCTTGGCAGCGTTGGAGTGCGGTCCAGGTCGCGTCGTCGAGCGGGATGGCCAGGGCTCTGCCGGGGAAGTGGACGCTGTGGTGATGGGGGTTGATCCCGGTGTCAGTGAGCTGGCGCAGCTCGGTAATGGTTGCTGCGTGGAGCAGGGCGGCGAGGCCGATGAATGCCTCGTGCGGGTGGATGTCGTGGTGGGTGGTCCACCGCTGGTACAGGGTGCGCTGTTGGGTCAGGGTGAGGGTGGGGCCGTGAAACCCCCTGTGTTGTACGGCAGTTATGGGGTCGGTCGGGTTGTGGAGGATGACTTTGGCGCGGTGGGCGTACGCGAAGAACTGACGCAGTCCAGCGAGTCGGGATGCGCGGAGGGCCGGGTTGAGGGCCAGGAAGGATTCCAGGTGGGCGGTGGTGACACTGGCCCAGTTCGTGTGGCCCTCGGTGTGGAGGTGGAGGGCCAGGTCGCGGACGGCTGCGAGTCGGATCTCGATGGTTTTCAGCTGGTTGGGCCGTAGCCCCAGGTGTTCGGCTTGCTCGCGCTGGAGCAGGAGGAAGGCGGCGAACTTCTCGGCCTGGGAGCGCAGAGGGGCGGGTGTGGACTCGATGCGGCGGGCTCGGCGCGTTGTTGCTCGTCTGTCGGCGAGGCGTGGGGGCGGATCGAGGTGGCCGTGGGTGCGGAAGAAGTCGGTGAGCGCTCCGACGAGTTCGGGGGCATCGCTTTTGGCGCGGGCGAGGAGGCTGCGGGGGTCGCAGGACTCGGCGTGGAGGAGCAGGCGCGCGGTGGTGGCGATGAGGTCGGCCGCGTAGATCGGGTGTCGGTGCGCTGCGAGGTGTGCGGCGAGGTCGCTCCACCAGGAGGGCGGGTCGGGCATGCGCTTGGCCCAGCCGGCCGCGCGGGTCAGGACGGTGTGGGGTGAATGCTCGTAGCAGCGCTTGCAGAGGCTTTTGGCCCACTGGCCGCTGGTTCCGCATTGCTCGCAGTGGGCCGGGGGCGGGGCGGCAGCGGGGTCGGTACAGGCTCGGCAGTGCTGGGTCGCCGCGTCGAGGGCACGTCGGCGTCCGCAGTGCTGGCAGGGGCCCCGAGCTCGTTCTCCAGCGGATCGGCGTCGGCATGCCGCGCACAGGTCCTGGGCGCAGCGCCGTGGTGCGCCGCAGAGGGTGCAGTTGCGTGAGCACCAGGGGCAGCGGCCGGTGTCGGGGTGCAGCCAGCGCAGTCGGTGGCAGGCCGGGCAGTTGTCTTTGACACGAGAGGGTGTGGCACGGGTGGGCGTGGGCGGGTCCGTCGCGGGGTGTGCGGGGCGGGGTGCGGTCACAGCGGTGGCAGGGATCGGTGGCTGGGCACGGGCTGCTGTCGAGGTGGTGGGGTGGTGCGTGGTGTAGGTGGTGGGGGTATGGCGGGCTCGCCGACGGTAAGCAGGTCGCCTGGGGTGCATTCCAGGGCGGCGCACAGGGCGGCCAGGGTGGAGAGCTTCACCTGGGAGGGCTGTTTGGTGAACAGGGCGGACACCGATGCCGCAGACAGCTCGAGGCCGGCCCGCTCGGCGAGCAGGCGGCGCAGTTCGGTGCCGGTCCAGATACCGCGCTGTGCCGCGGTCATCCGAAGTCTCCACTCCACCTGCGATGGCGGGGTCACGGACTCGACGGCGTGCAGAGGGGGTGGTGTGGTCATGGGTGTCCTGCCCTGGGGTCAGCCGGCCAGGCTAGTGACGGCGGTCGACGTGGCGCGGCGCCAGGCATCTTCGACGAAGGTGAGCGAGGGCCGTACGTAGGCCATCGTCGAGGCGATGTGCCAGTGACCGAGGAGCTGCTGGACGGTGAGCAGGTCCATGCCCTTCTCGTAGTGGTGGGTCGCGCAGGCCCGGCGCAGATCGTGCGGGGTGAACCGGTCGTCTGCGGGGCGGCCTTCCAGGTCCAGGAGGTGGGAGAGGCGGTCGCGTACGGTGTCCGGCTTCAGCGGCCGGCCGTGGGCGTCGCAGAACAGCGGGTCGGTGTCGGGAAAGAAGGGGCGTACGTCTCCCAGGTACCAGGCGAGGATCTGGTCCAGTCCGTCGAGCATGGGTGCCCATCTCGGGCGAGGTCCCGAGGTTTTGGCTGCCTTGCCGAATCGGACGTGGAGCTTGCCTGTCGGGCCGAGTGCGGGATGGACGTCGCATTGGTCGAAGCGAATGGCTTCGCTCACTCTGGGAGCGGAGTGGTAGAGGGTGCGCAGCAGTGCGTAGTCCCTTGCCGCGGCCGGGTAGTCGGACGTGGTGGTCAGGCGCTGACGGGCGAAGGCGAAGAACGCGGTGAGGCGCTCGGCGGTGGGCGGCAGGGTGCGCGGGGTGTCGTCGAAGACATGGCGCAGCCGGTTGAACCGGTCCAGCGGGTTGGCCACCGGGGTGCCGTACAGAGCGCGGACCTCGGTGGCATAGCGGTCCTGGACGAAGCCGTGGAACGTGCGCAGCATCTGCAGGTACTGGCGCCTGGTCCCCGCGGCCCGGCCCGCACGCAGCAGATCCCGGAGCATCGCGTCCACGTCCGCCGGCTCGATCTGCCATACCGGCCGGTCGAAATAGTTCAACACCCGTTCCAGTAGGGATGTGTAGCAGCCGATCGTCGTGGCGGCAAAGCCCCGTACCACCCATGTCGAGGCGAACGCCTGCGTGCAGCGGGCCTGGAATGCCCACGCATCCGGCGCCTGACTGGCATCGGGCGCCGGATCGGCAAGCCCGCCCTCGATCAGCCGGAGAAACCGCTCCTCCATACCCCACCGCCATCTCGCAACGACCCTTACTTTTAAGGCGGCACCTGAACCATGCGCGTGCCACCGAAGCCATCAACGAGACACCTGAAGAAAAGCAACCCCTGCCTTACGCACAACCCCGTAACCCACACCACGGCACGGGCAGGCGCTGTGCCTCATCGATCACGAGCACCCGCGCCTCGCCCAGAGCCCCCGCGACTGCGGCATCGGCGAGCGCCGAGGTGTGCGGGAAGCGGCCCGGCAGTCCCAGAGCGTCGAACACCGCCCGCCTGATGCCGGCCCACCGACGGCCGCACCGGCACCGGCACCCACGTCACTTTCCAGCCCGCGGGCACCTCGCTGAGCGCCATCCCAACGGCCGCGGTCTTGCCCCGACCCGGGTCGCCGAACACACACCGCGCCCTCGGCCGCCATCGCCTGCCCGATCGCCTCGGCCACCGCCCC
The DNA here is from genome assembly GCF_042885475.1 of Streptomyces sp. NPDC058051. Classification (NCBI taxonomy): domain Bacteria; kingdom Bacillati; phylum Actinomycetota; class Actinomycetes; order Kitasatosporales; family Streptomycetaceae; genus Streptomyces; species Streptomyces sp. NPDC058051. The sequence continues at coordinate 49,733 of NZ_JBHVRW010000035.1, read as the reverse complement.
ACAGACGACGTCCGTACCAACCGCGCCCCCACCAGCACTGCAGGCGCCGCTGCTGGCTTGGAGCGCGGCAGCCGGAACGCAGCCTCCTGCGCCACGTCACCCTGACGCGGCGAGGCCAGCGCAAGGTCAGCCAGCGCCTGCCGCGTCAGCTCCTCTTCCCGCTCGCGGCGCACCACCGCACGGTCCGGCAAGACCCTGCCGGCCTCAAGATCCCGGTGCACCACCCGGTACAACGACGCGCGCGAGGGCACCTCTCCCCCGGCAGCTGTCAGGTGCCGGTGCAGCACCGCCACGTTCCCGCCCGCCTGCGCCAGCACCTCCCACACATGGTCGGACAACTCCAGTCGGGCCCGCGGCCTGCGCTCCATACGGCCCTCCGTCCGCGCCGCCTCCAGCCACCGCCACACCGTCCGCACGTTCACCCCACCGGCCTGGGCACCCGCACGCACATGCGCCGACGTCAACGCCCCAGCCGCATCGAGCTCCAGCAGCCGCGCCACCAGCACCGGCCTGAACACCCGCAACCCCGACGCGACCTCAACCCACGCACCTGGCTCCCCCACCCCGCACCCTTCCGCCCGCGCAAGACCGACACGGATCACCGTGCAGCCGCGCAGCCCTCGGAGGGATCAGAAGTGCCGTTTCCGAGACAGCGGGACAGAACGGGGTGTACCGGCCCATGACAGCTACACCCGCCCCAGGTACCACCCCGTGACAGCGACGAGGCCCTCGCTCAAGGACCGACCAGCGACAACGCACCAACCTGACGCACCGTCACTGACACCGCCCCACTGACACCAAACCGGCACATCGCACACGGAGCGTTGTACGAAGGCTTGAACCGCGGCCGGATCGACGTCGACCGGCTGCGGACGGTGCTGGCCGGCCTGCCGCTGCCGCAGTTCGACGGCGGGCGCCTGGTCCTGGCGGTCGGTGTGTCACCGTGGCTTCGCTCGGACGCGCCGTGCTCGGCGGAACGCCTGTTCTGCCACGTCTACGGCCGGGCGAAGACGGCGTCGCAGTTCATTGCGGGCTGGCCCTACTCCTTCGTGGCCGTGCTGGAGTCGGGCGCCACGTCATGGACCGCGATCCTGGACGCGGTCCGGCTCGGCCCGGCGGACGACGCGACCGCGGTCACCGTCGGCCAGCTGCGGGGTGTCGTCGAGCGGCTCATCGCCGCTGGCCAGTGGCAGGCCGGGAACCCGCATATCGTGAGCGACGCCAGCCATGACGTCACCCGCCTGGCCTGGGTCCTCCGTGACCTGCCCGTCGAGCTGGTCGGCCGGGTCCGCTCCGACCGCGTGATGCGCTTGCCGAAGCCACCGCGGATGCACGGCGTCAACGGCCGACCGCCCAAGCACGGCCCGGAATTCGGAGACCTGGCCCGAGCCAGCGATCACCACAGTCACCGACACCGCCAACTACGGCAAGGCCGAAGCCCAGGCGTGGGACCGGGTCCATCCTCGGCTCACGCACCGTTCCTCATGGCTCGACCATGATGGCGAACTGCCCCTGGTCGAGGGGACGTTGATGCGTTTGAAGGTCGAGCATCTGTCGAAGGACCGGGATGCCCCGCCGGTGTGGTTGTGGTACTCGAAGACCGGCGCCGCCCCGGACGATGTGGACCGCTTCTGGCAGGCGTTTCACCGCCGCTTCGATCTGGAGCACACCTTCCGCTTCGCGAAGCAGACCCTGGGCTGGACCACACCGAAACTCCGCACCCCTGAGGCGGCGGACCGCTGGACCTGGATCCTGATCGTCGCTCACACCCGGCTCCGCCTGGCCCGGCCCCTCGCCGCGGACCTCCGCCGGCCGTGGGAGAAACCGAGCACCTCCGACCGGCTCACCCCGGCCCGGGTCCGCCGCGGGTTCAGGAACATCCGCGCCCACCTCGCCTGCCCGACCCGTGTTCCCAAACCCCGGGGAGCCAGCCCCGGACGGCCACCCGGCGCCAAGAACGAGCACCGGGCACCCCGCTACGACGTCGGGCAACACCGTCAAACGCCCCGAGACCCGCAAGGCCATCCGGCAAGCCCGGTAGATCTTGGTAGATAAAGAACAAGCTCAGCACGAACCTGCGATCCACTGCTGGTTCCCGCCGTCGGCCGAGGGCAGGCCTACGGGCCTACGGGCCTACGAGCCTGTTGGTGCTGCTGGTGACGAGGATGGGAAGCCGGCCGGCGTCGGCACAGCCCTTCGCTCGGCTGTTTCGGCGTGGCCCGGGCGTCGTGCAGCAAGGTGGCCCCGGGACCGGTGGCCGTGTATGGCCTCCTCGCACCAGGCAGCGAAGGCGGGGTCGCACAGCCGGTCGCGGAATCGGCCGACTCCGATCCAGCGCAGTACGGCCCCGGCCCGGTCCAGACGGAAGTAGGTCTCGCCCGGCCCGGTGGTGCCGGCTTCCGGTTCGCCGGGCGGTTCGGGCGACCATCCCAGGGCGGTGACGGTGTCCATGGAGCGAAGGCTCCCGAGGACTCCCGGCATGCTACGGGTCTGCCTGGTCAGGTCGAGGTGCTCCACCTGCACCGGTCCGGTGTCGTCCGTAGCGTTCAGGGACGTGGTGAGGTCCCCGCCGATCTGTCCGGCGCGGCCCAGGACGATCTTCTCCTGCATCAGAACCCTGGCGCTGCCGTGCAGCCGGATCCGGGTGTCGCGGTGGGTGGCGATCCCGTCCGAGACCACGAAGGGCTTGCCCGCCCAGGTCAGGACCGCTTCGTCGCCCACGATGGCGTCAATCGTCCACGATGACGGTGCATCGCCCTCGTACGCGACCGTGCCGGTCGTCTCCACGACGTCGAGCCAGGCACCGGGAGCGACGTCCACCTCGATACGGACGTCGTCGCCGGACAGCAGCAGCGCCTGGGTGGCGAGCAGCCCCACCCGGGCGCCGTGGGCGTCCTGCTCCATGATCCGCGCCGTCAGATGCCCGGTCGTGCGGTGGACGCGGCTGCGGCTGCCCGTGCGGACGACGCTCAGGCGGGTCGGTCCGGTCACGCGCTCTGCCCTGCATGCGCCGGATCCTGGCCGTGCAGGTGGGGTTCCTCGCCGTCCTGGCCGGCATGGAAGTGCGGGGCCATGGGGCCCGGGTCGACCGGGGTGTGCTCGCCGGTGCGGTAGTGCGCGAGGGCGTCGCGGACCCAGTCGGTCAGCATCCGGATGGACGATCCGTCGTGCCGGGACAGCGCGACCACCGGGGAACCCCGACGGGCTTCGCGCCCTTCGCGCGTCATGCGCTCGACGTCCACGCCCACGTGTTCGCCCAGGTCGGTCTTGTTGATCACGAGCAGGTCGGCGCGGGCGATGCCGGGACCGCCCTTGCGGACGACGTCACCGCCGCCGGCGACATCCAGGACGAACAGCTGGGCGTCCACCAGGGCCGGGGAGAAGGTCGCGGTGAGGTTGTCGCCGCCGGACTCGATGATGACCAGGTCCAGCGGGCCGAAGTCGGCCTCCATGTCCTCGGCCGCCAGCAGGTTGGCCGTCACGTCGTCGCGGATCGCCGTGTGGGGGCACGCGCCCGTCTCCACCGGGCGGATTCGTTCGGGGTCCAGAACACCGGCGCTCTTGAGGAAGCGCGCGTCCTCGTCGGTGTAGATGTCGTTCGTGATGACGCCCAGGCGCAGTTCGTCGGAGAGCGCCCGGCACAACGTCGCGATGAGCGAGCTCTTGCCGGTGCCGACGGGACCGGCAACGCCCAGGCGCATGGCACGGGTGGGGGAAATGGCGTTCTCAGGCACTGAAGAGCCTCTCTGATGTGGTGTCGTGGGTCTCGGCCCAGCGCTCGATGAGGGGAGCGCCATGGGCGGGGATCTGTTCGGGGAGGTGGAGACGGGCGACCTCGGCAGCCATCTCGTCGATCTCGGGAAGGAGTTGGTTCACCCACGCGGCGATGAGCAGCGGGTCCTGCGGTTCGAGTTTGAGCAGGGCCGCCGTCACGGTCTGGGCGTCGTCGTACCCGACCAGGCGGGCCAGGTCGGTCGGGTCCATCCCGGCGCGGTGGGCGAGCAGACCGAGCACGACGGGACGCGACCAGGTGCGTGCGCGAGCGTCGACGGGGCCGGGCCAGAGCGTCTGCAGGACGCGGAGGTACCCACGTCCCAGACGCCGGCCGTTGGCCCTCAACGCCTGGCTGGGGGTCCGCGCGGCCCAGGCGTCCTCGACATCGGCCAGGTCGCCGCCGCTCCCCGCGACCGCGCGGGCGACGACGGCGGTGCCCGCCTCCACGCGGGTGACGGTGCGAAGGCGGGTACGCAGATACGCGGGTACCTGGGCCGACGCCGTGCCGGCCCGCAGCGCCGGTTCCAGACCGGCGGACTGCGTGTGCCCCCCGGACGGGAGCCGGGCATCGCCCAGCAGGGCGAGCAGGAGCGGAGAGGTGCTCACCGGGGCCTCAGAACAGCAGGTATCGCTGGGCGAGCGGCAGGCTCTTCGGCGGATGTGGCTGGTCGAGGTACCAGAAACCGTTTCGGCTCTGGTGCCTGGTGAGGCTGTGCCCTTCCGACGGGTCGACTCCCGGGATTTCCACCGCAATCTTGAACGTGGCCGGGTCGATGTCGATGCCGAACAGCCCGTCGTTGAAGATCATGTCCGCCTTCTCGACGTCCTTGACGGGCTTCGCGCCCTTCAGCTCACGCCGCAGGCCGAGAGTTTCCTCCAACGAGTCCTTGAACACGCCCTTGTCCCTCACCGTGCTGTACGGGTCGGTGCCGGAGGGCGGGTTGAGCACCTTCTCGGAGACGAACGAGTAGGACAGCCGACAGGCGATCGCGGCAGCCATCGCGGGCCGCAGGAAGGTCGGCTGCGGGGTCGACACCGAGCCGTTGGGATCACCCAGGTTGCCGATCACCATGGCACCGGCCTTGATGACCATCTCGGGCCGTACGGCGAAGAACCGCGGATCCCACAGCACGAGGTCTGCGAGTTTGCCCTCCTTCACGGAACCGACGTACTCGTCGATGCCGTGGGCGACGGCGGGGTTGATGGTGTACTTGGCCACGTAGCGCAGCGCACGGGCGTTGTCACCCTGCCCATGACCGGCCCTGTAGAAGAAGTTCGCGTCCTTGAAGGTCTTGTGGCTCCACTCCTTCATGACGTGGGCGACCTGCCAGGTGCGGGTGACGACCTCGCCGATACGACCCATGGCCTGGGCGTCGGAGGAGGTGATGGACATCGCCCCCATGTCGTGCAGCACGTCCTCGGCAAACATGGTCGTGGAACGGATACGGGAGTCGGCGAACGCCTGGTCGTTCTTGTTGCTGAGATCGAGGTGGTGGGCGGAGGCCAGCATGTCGATGTGCTCGGCCACCGTGTTCACGGTGTACGGGAGCGTCGGGTTCGTCGAGGCGGGCAGGACGTTCCGCTCGGCAGCCACCTTCAGGATGTCGGGGGCGTGCCCACCGCCGGCGCCCTCGGCGTGGAAGACGTGGACCCCGCGCCCATCGATGGCGCCGAGGGTGGTCTCGACGAAGCCCGCCTCGTTGAGGGAGTCGGCGTGCAGGGTGACCTGCAGCCCCCACTCCTCCCCGGCCCTCAGCGCGGCGTCCAGCGCTGCCGGAGTGGCACCCCAGTCCTCGTGGATCTTGTAACCGCCGGCGCCCGCGAGCGCCTGCTCGTCCAGGCCGTCCTTGCTGACAGTGTTGCCCTTGCCCAGCAGCATCACGTTGACCGGCAGGTCGTCGAAGCTGCGGTGCAGGTTCACCAGGTGCTGCGGGCCGGGCGTCACGGTGGTCGCCTTGGACCCTTCGGAGGGGCCCACGCCGCCGCCGATCAGCGTGGTGGTCCCGGTGGACAGCGCTTCCATGACAGCCGAGGGGGAGATGTAGTGCACATGGGTGTCGACGGCACCCGCGGTGAGGATCTTGCCCTCGCCGGAGATCACGTCCGTGGAAGGACCGATCTCCAGGCCCGGGGTGACCCCGTCCATGACGTCGCTGTTGCCGGCCTTGCCGACCGCGACGACCTTGCCGCCCCTGATCCCGACGTCGGCACGCACGATGGAATTGCCGTTCCCCCGCTCCAGAGCGGGGGCGACGTCCAGAATGATCACGTTGGTGATCACGGTGTCGGGGACGTTTTGCACACTCGTGGCCGTCCCCTGCAGCATCGACTCGCGGATGGTCTTGCCGCCGCCGAAGATCGCCTCGTCACCACCGAACGTCAGGTCCTCGGTGACCTCGATCCAGAGGTTGGTGTCGCCCAGGCGGACCTGGTCGCCCACGGTCGGGCCGTAGGACTTCGCGTACTGCTCGCGGGTGATGTTCGCCATTGCATTCCTTCAGCTGGGTGTACGAGGGCCCTGTCAGCCGAGAGCGACGTCGTCAGCCGGCTTGTCCTTGCGCAGGCCCGGCACCTGCCGCCTCCCGCCGATCGGCACGACCTCGATCGCCTCGCTGGGCGCGTTCTCGGGGCTGAACCGCATCGAGTCCCCCGGAGCGATGTCCAGGCGGCACCCCCAAGGGGCCTGCCCCGGCGTCTTCGACCGGTCGTACGCCAGCTCCCGGGCCGCAACGATCTGCTCGAACCGCAGCCGGCGAGGATCGGTCAGAACGGCCTCCGCCTCGATGGCGGTATCCAGGTCGGTGAAGAACAGCAGATCCTCATTGACATCGGCCAGATGGAAGTGCGAACCGATCTGGATGTCGCGGTCACCGACATTGACCACATAGACAACGGCCTTGTCGCTTTGCGAGTTGAGCACATGCACCGCGGCCGGATCCCTGACCCACACTCCTCCCACCTTGTACCGGGAGAAGTCATGAGACCGGCCCGGGTCCAGGGACGAGGGCGGTACGGGTTCCGGCTCCTGACAGAGATGGGCCGAGTAGCAGGGGCACGCACCCGGACACGTGACCGGCGTGGTCACCGGAGGCTTCGGGGCCAGCGGCTGGAAATAGGGCATGGGATGCGACCTCAGCGGATAGGAGCGGGCAGCGGGGCGGCCTTCGGCGCACGGATCGGGTCATAGAGGGTGACGAGCTTGCGCCCGTCGGGGAAGGTCGCCTCGACCTGGAGGATGTCAAGCATCTCGCGCACGCCCTCCATGACGTCGTCGGTCGTCAGGACGCTCTCGCCCCGGCCCTGGGTGTCACCCTTCCGCTGCTCCAGGGGAACGTCGGCATCGCTCATCATCTGGTCGACGGTGTAGTTGCCCGCCCGCGCTTCCTCGATGACCCAACAACTGATGTAGGCCACCGCCTCGGGGTAGTTGAGCTTGATGCCGCGTTCCTTGCGATAGCTGGCCAGCATCCCGGCCACGCTCAGCAGCAGCTTCTCCTGCTCTGAGGGAATCAGGTGCATCCGTGCTCCTCTACGGTGGTGAGAGTGCCCTGGCCCCAAGAGGGACAGCGGCACCATGCGTCCCCGGCCCACGCCCGACCGACCGACCGGGCCCATCCATCGGGCTCGGCAGGTACGTCCGGTCGGCACATCCCCGCGAACAGGCGCCGCCCCTTCGACAAGCACCCTGCGGCGCTGAGCACCGCCGCGTCCCTGGCAGTCGCCACCTGGACGAGCAGGTGCATCTGCGCGTGTGGACTACGCCTGTGGTTTCCCGGATTCAGCGACGAACATGAGTCGGCAGCGCGATGCGGCTCCACCGGTTCATCAGCCGAACCATCCCGCGCCGCAGACGATCATCACGCCACAAGCCAGCACGCTGCCGCATAACCGCACAGTCACCCCCGAACGGATGCCGATGAGATCATTTGACCGAATCTGTCGCCCATCGCAACGGAAATCGTGCCGACGAATGCTGTCACGCAGCCGATGTCAACCGATGGATGGATTCGGCCCTGAACCGCAGTGGCTCGTCGACGAAAGTGACGGCGCCGCGCATGTGTCTCATGAGACACAACAAAGTCTGGAGAACGACGGACACAGAACCGTGCTGCGCCGTACCGACGACACCGTCGTGCTGTACGCCCGGTCCGGGAGGCTCGTCACCCAGCACTGGATGGACCTGGCCGGGGCCGACATGGAACTGTGGCCGGGCACGGTTCTGGACGGGGAGGCGGTGATCTGGCGGGACGGCGGGCTGGACTTCGCCGCGGCACAGTCCCGGGCCGCGTCCTCCATCACCCGGGCCCGAACCCTGGCAGCCCTGCACCCAGCCTCATACCCCTGCTGGGATGTCCTGCAGCATCCCGATCCGGCGATCGGGGATCATCGGTCGCGTCCAGGCACGGCGCGGCAACCGGGATTCGTGGTGTGTTCACGGCGGTTCTCCTTCCGGCAGACGCCCTGCGCCGACCCGAAGGGTGGCGGGGCGTCAAGTCTGTTGACGGGTGGCGTCGAACCCGTGGTGCAGGTAGACGGTCATGCCCTGGTTCAGGGCGCGGGAGCACGCGTGCAGGCGGCGGGCCATGTGCGGGACCAGGAGGGTGTCCCACTGGTCGGGGATCGCCAGTTGCCATGCGGTGAGCTCGTCGGTGTTGAGGTGAATACGTGCCCGGGCCTGGCTCTCGGTGATCGGGCCGCCGTCGAACAGGTAGTTCGCCAGCGGGGGGCGGCCGTCGGCTTGCTCAGGTACCCAGTCCACAGCCAGCAGCCGGCCCGGCGTGAGGTCGATGCCGAACTCTTCCTTGACCTCACGCCGGACCGTCTGCAGCGGGTCTTCTCCCATGTCCAGTCCGCCGCCGGGGATCTCCCAGGTGTCGGTGCGGTAGGACGGCTGGACCAGGAGAATGCGCCCGTCGGCATCGTGGAAGATCGCTCCGGCTCCCGCGATGTGCTTGGGCAGGGAGGCGTAGTACTGGGCAGGAGGAAGATGCGCTGTGCTCATGAGGCGGGACGCCAACCGCACCGCCCGCACGGTCCGGGGCGCATCCCTGACCTGACACAGAACAGTTACAAACCGGTGCGATTCTCGCTCCAAGGGCGGGGCCTGACCCTCGGCGGCCATTTCGTCGCACTCGCGCCGGTAGACACGTCGGCAGGCGGTGCAGTGCAACTCCTCGGCCGGGGTGACGGGGCCGCGGTCCGGCTCCCGGCACGGGCCGCCGAGCCGGGCCAAGACGTGCGGCGGGGCGTCGGCGGCCCACTCCGCGATCGCGGCCAATGACTTCGCTCCGGCCAGGACCACACACGCGACCAGGGACATGACGAAGGCGAGCGGGTGGCGCCGGCCCTGGTCCCGGCGAGGGTCGGGCACCTGAGCCAGGCAGGTCAGCAGGCTGGGGAGACCACCGAGGACGGCCGGTGCGACGTCGGTGAGTTGACCCAGAGAGCCCGGGATGAGCGGGCAGGCATGGCCTTCCGTCATGATGATCAGGGACTCGACACCTCGTGATCACCGGGAGCCGTGCCTGCCTCCGCGCCAGCCCCGACGAACACCTCGCGGTCCTGGTCCCGTTCCCCTGAAGCCCCACCAACCCGGATGCACTACCTAAACGGCGCAGTCCTGACTTTTACTCCGTTCAGAAGGTCCGGAAAATCCCTTCGGGAGCATCGTTGGCCCATGCCGCAAACTCCTCGAAGCCCAGGTTGCCGATACTCAGGTTCGCGTAGACCTCGTGAACCCCTGCGGGGATGGTGCGGAACTCGCGGCCGAACTCCGTCAGTTGCTCGTAGTCCTCATCGTCCACGCAGTCCTCCTGCGTCAGCGTGGTGACCGCCAACAGCGGGTGGTGTTCGGCCTGCATGCTCACCCGGTCGGCAAGGAAGACGACGGACAGGTCCTCATCAGCACTGACCGCGGTCAGTACCTCGTCGGCAGTCGCCCCCTCCCAGGCCGGATCGTTGATGAAGTGGACGTGCGCCTCGTACTGCCTGTCTCCCCAGGGCTCCATCAGCGCCGCCGCCACGTCCTGCCACGCTTGGTCGTCGCGGTAGTCGGTCCTGACGACCAAGGCATCGAACTTATCGCGGCGGGTTACAACGGGCAACGTTCCCATGAATCCTTCTTCTCGGTGACGATCGGTGAGCCATGCCGAGACTGTCTCATGGACCGTCTGTCACGTCCCATGGGACCGGCGTTCCACCTGGATGCTGACGCGCAACCTGGCCACAGGTGCCCTCCGCCTGAGCGGACACACCAGCAGTACCGCCGACCTCCGCCACCATGCCCGCGACGTCAACCAGGCCCTGGCCACCTCGGCATCACGTGATCAAACCGGACAGACTCACTGAACGACGCCGCCCCGGCCGGCCCCTGGCAGCAGGAATGCCGTCGGCGAGGTGTTCGTACTGGCGGGTGCCTACCGCTCGGGGTCGACCGTTCCACGTCGGTGAACTCCGCCACGATCTGCTGGAGTTTCCGATCGAAATTTCTGTAACTCGTGAGCCTCACAAGTTGCCTTGGATAGCTCAAGTCACATAAGGCATTCCCTGCCCCAATGCGCCGTTGCGGCCCCTTCGGTGCGCCCTCTACCTTGGGGAATTACACCTGGGGGGGCTATGGCGACGGATGATCCGCATGAGCTGTACCGGACAAGTTTCGCCGCGTTTGGCTTGAAAGAAGCAGACCTCAGGGCCGCCAGGACGCTTCAGAGGATCGGCTGGCTGATCCTGCTGGGCTCTTTGGCTTTAACGGGAATCCTCGGATATACCGTCGCCCTCGGATTCTGGAGAGCAAACGACGGGATCACTCGATGGCTTTCCCTGATCATCGTCAACCTCTTATGGATCGCGTGCGCAATCTGGTTGTACAAGAACCATAAGACATTGGCTACCAAGACAAGCGCGTTCCGGGAGGCGCTGCAGGCTCGTCAGTCCGCAGCCGCGCAGCTCCCTCTCGATACCACCTCGGGCCTGCGTATCTACCGGGAAGCCTCTCTCGATGTCATCACTGCTTACCGGGCCCAGGCGAGTCGCAATAGGCGTGTACATAACGCGTTCCAGCTACTCATCATCACCGGGTCGATCACCGTGTCCACCCTCACGGCGATGAACGAGGGATCCAATTCGTCCTTATCGATCGCCACCTCGTCCCTGAGTGCACTGGTCGGCATCTCTGCCGGTGTCACCGGGTACTTCAAATTCCGGGAGCGCGGTACTACTTCTCAGGCTACAGCGGACGATATCGAGAAGAACTACAACGCCAGCGGGTTCCAGCTCGATGACTACGAGGGGCTTAACGAGACCGATCGACTCATCCGCTACGCCGGGAAGGTCGAGAGCATCAAAGAAGAACAGCGGAAACGTGAAATCCAGCTGGAGCAGAGCACCTCACGCGACGAGCGCTCGGCGTAATGAGCGGCCGCAAGGAAAACCGCCGCGATCGGAAGCCGTCGCTGGTGACGGTCCGTTGGCTGCTGGCACCGCGCTGGCAACGGCGGGCCCGTCGGCTGCAGTCCGACCACGGGCCCACCCTGTCCTACGAGGTCGCCTGGTGCCTGGTCGCGCTCGCCGCGGACGTCGACAACCTGCGCTACGTACGAGGGCGCACCCTCCCCGCGCCCGACGCGCCCCCCGGGGTGGTGATCGATGTGTGGACGCAGCTCCCCCCGCAGGAACAGCAACGGCGGCGTGCCTGGTTGACCCGCCATCGTCGGACACCCCTGCACCTGCTGGGCGTTCCGGAGGAACTGATCGAGCTTGCAGGCCTGCACGTCACCGAGTGGGCGCTGCCACCGGACGTGCCGTCGATCTCGCTGGTGGTCCAGCAACGTTCCCGGCCCCGGAGTAGCGACTGACCAAGGGGCCGCGCTCTGCCTCTGGCGTGAAGCCCTCCGTCGGATGCGAAAGGCTCTGTCCCCGGGAGCTGCAAGACACTGTTGGCGAATTCAGTTCGCGGGATGCTTCACCGGGAGACGGATAGTCCGTCTCCATGGGCTCGGGTGAGGGGGCCGAGGGCATCGGCGTGGATCTGCCAGGTGCGGCATGAGTTCGGGGACGGTGAACATGCCGCGGGTGGCCATCAGCTCGCGCAGGCGCCACCGGTAGGTGATCTGGCGGGACATCACGAAGTCCTTCCCGGCCGCATCGCGGCCTCAACGGTGGCGTCCAGGGCCCGGCGCAGGGTGCGGGTGCGGTAGTCGGAGGAGACGCAGGTGTAGATCGCGGTGGTGGAGGCGTGCTCATGGCCGACCTGCTGCTGGATTATCTTGAGCTTCATTGCTGGGCGGGCCGATGGCCTGGACGTTTGCGTCGTGGTGGCTGTGCAGGACGCATCGGGTACCGACATATAGCTCTCTTTCGACGGGTGGGGATCGTTACCGTCCCGGGATGGGTGATGCCGGGATCAGAAGTGGGTTTCGAGGCCGAATGCCTGCCGCAGCTGGGCCATGTCGTGACGGTCACGGTCCGTCGGTTCGTAGCCTTGATGGAAGTAGACCTGTTGCTGTGCTGACAGGCAGGGCACTACGGACCCCTGGATCGTGCCGGTGACGAAACATGCGGCGGGATAGTCGAAGTCTTCTCCAGGTTCCAACGAGGCCTGGACCGCGGAGCCGTCGTGCGTGAAGACCAACGGATGCAGATCAATCTCGTATCCGTCCCCGTCCGCGACCACGAACCGCACAGGTCGCCAGTCGAGCGTTTCGACGTAACCGACCTCGGCAAGTGCCGCGATGACGGCAGGTTCCTGCTCGCGCCGGTGCATCAGATCCAGGTCTCGATGCGGGCGGGTCTGGGCACCGACGAGAGCGTCGATGCCCCAACCACCTCCCACCCAGACTTCGACGCCGGCTTGTTGCAGCACAGCCAGAACGGCTGACACATCCGTGCCCGTCATCATCGGATTATTGCTCCCTCTCTCGAATGGGTCGCGACGGTCTCGAAGGTGACCGGTTCGCCCGCGGCGTCGAGAGTGCGGAGTGCCTGGACGGCCTTGGCACGGGTGTACTCGCTGCACTGTCGGGCCGCATCGACGATGTGCTGGTTGTTGTCAGCTCGCATCAGCGGTCGCCTCCGGCAGGCCATACCTCCGCCGCGATCTTTGTCACGGTCGAAGTGTCAGTGGGATGTCGCGGGCCCGGCACCCCTGCGGCACCGTCTCCGCTCGAACTGCTGAACCCACTCCGAACCGGTTGCACCCGACCCCCTCCAGTGGCTAGAGCAGGCGGGGCGTCCGCCGTTCCGGAACCGGTCGATTCCGGAACGACCGCCGTTCGCGGCGCCGAGGTCGCTGGAGGCGTCCCGGAACCGCGAGCGTCCGACAGGAAGCGGGACGGGAATTCGGGATGGCCGCCGGGAGACGAGCGGCAGGGAGGGAAACGCGTGAACGACGACCTGGACGAGCTCACCCTCGCCGAGCTGATCGAGCGCGAGCCGTGCCCGCGGTGCGGGGCGCCGCCCGGGTCGGTGTGCCGGGCGAACTCCGGCGTCGTCGCCGTCGACTACCACACTGGCCGCTACGGCAAGATCCCCGCGCTCAAGTCCGGACCCCCGATCCGTATCCCCGCCGCGCGAGGCCCTGGCCGCACCTGGCAGCCCGGACCCGAACCCGACCTCGATGCCGGACTCCTCGCGCGGGCCGGCGACCGCATCGGCTACGCCCGTGTCTCCAGCAAGGGCCAGGACCTCGCCGGGCAGGTCCGCCTCCTGAAGAAGGCTGGCTGCGTGCGGATCTACGTCGAGAAGATCGGCACCCGGGAGAAGATCCGCCCCGAGTACAACGCCACCCTCGCCGACCTGCGCCCGGCCGACACCCTCACCGTCACGATGCTCGATCGCCTCGGCCGCAACATGGTTGAGCTCATCACCTCCGCACAGGGCCTCGCCGAACGCGACCACCGCCTGGAAATCCTCAGCGGCCCGCTGTCCGGCACGTACGATCCGCAAGGCTCCGGGAAGGTGCTGTTCGTGGTGTTCGCTGCCATGGCCGAGGTCGAGCGGGAGTTCATCCACGAACGAGCTCTGATCGGCCTGGACACCGCCGCCGCTGACGGCAACCATGGCGGCCTGCTTCGCCGCCTGCTCCTGGACCGCCTGCCGTACCTGCGCTTGGCACTGCGCCTGGCGGGCCTTGGACTCTTCGTGCTCGCGGGCGTCGGCGGCCTCACGGCGCGGGTTGCCGATCGCCTCCAGGAGCGGCTCCATGTGGTCGCGGCCGAAGCGGACGAACACGGCGCCGGCCGGTCCGTGCTCGCGAAGATTGTTCAGCCCGACCGCGATGATCGGGATCTTCCGGTCGTAGAGATGGTGGCCGCCGCGCTGCCGCTCCCCCTGCCACAGCTGACGGGTCAGCTCTTGCAGGCGCGGGACGGTGCAGTTGGGGTTGGGGTTGCGCTCGCCGATGCGGTTGAACACCAGCAGCACGGGCGGATGCGGCGCATCGCCGTACCGGCCCTCGGGGGCCGTCCAGCGCGTACGCCACATCGGGCGCTCCTTGCCGTCGGTGTCCTTCGCGTTGCGCCGGAAGAAGCGGGCGTACTTCTCCAGCTTGGCGGCGAGTTCCTCGGCGGTCTCGTGGCAGTTGTCGACCTCGATGAACAGCAGCGGCACCTGGTCCTGCGGGGCGGTGAGTACGAGGTCGGCCCGGGCGCCGCCCTTGCCGGGTGCGGTCCAGGTGCCGGTGGCGGGCAGCGGGACCTCGGTCCAGTACGAGGTGATGGTGCCGATGCCGTTCCGGAGCGTCGACGGCGGCCTGGGCGGCGGCCTGGACGTCGGGCGGGTCGTCGGCGAGCTTGGCCATGTTCGGCTTCGGGCGCAGGAGCGCGATGACGCTCTCGTTGACGGCCATCGGGTGGGAGGCGCCGCTGGAGCCCGCGCCGCGCGCGGTGGAGCCCATCCTCCGTGACCGGGCGCCGCATCTCGTAGGAGGCGGCCTCCAGGCCCTTGAGGGTGAGGTTCCGCAGGAAGTCGCCCGTCTCGGTGGAGCCGCCGTTCTCGGACAGGCCGTGCTTGCGCATGTCGGAGAGCGCGCCGGTGTGTAGGAACAGCGAAAGCCATGACAGCCAGCAAGCAACCTGCTAGCCACACCACAACATCCGTTTGGTCACCCCATGACAGCGACCACAGCCCCGTCCTGCACCCGCTTCCAGGACATCCACTCCGCGATTCCGCTGACGCCCACCCGCTGCCACCCCACCACCCACTCACAAGAAGGCCAACTCATGATCGTGGTACGACCTCTACGGGTACGGCTGCCGGGACGCCGTTCGAATGTGCTGGAACTCAGTCCTCGTCCGCATCGCGCCGCCAGGGCCAGGCGGCCGCGACGACCACGCCCGAGCCCAGCAGGCCGTAGCCGGTGAGATACAGGCCAATCTTGTAGTAATTGGAGCGCTGCTGGCCCTGATAGTTGAGCTGCTGACTGACAGTGCGGGTGCCGTAGGAGAGGCGGGACAAGAACGAGTAGACATCGCAGACATCGTCCTTCGCCATCGGGCCACTCAGCTCCTCGCTCTCGTCGCTCTCGTCGTTCGAGATTATCCCGTTGCACTCGGCGTCGCTGGGCACCCCCGCGCCCCGCGCTATCAGGAACAGGCCGACGACGAGCGGCACAATGAACAAGGTGAGAAGTGCTCCGCGAAACTTCATCCGGAGACCCTAGTCAGCCCAGCCGGTGTCCACGACGTGCCACCGATCGCGGAGCCAAGCTGGGTGCGTGGGTTCCAGATCGAAACGACCGCGACAACCGGGCACACCAGGGCTGGCGGACTGTTCTGTTCCCTGACGCCGCGTCCGGGGAGCTCCAGCTCCTCATGCTCCTGGCTGGACGAGCAATGACGGCGCGGATCGTGGGCCGCCCCGCAGTGAAGACCGAAACGAGCCGCAGTTCCGCGCAGGTGTGCCTCAGCCAGCCTCCTCCCGCCAATGAACACCCGCAAGGTCAGCGCATGACCCGGCCCCGCAGAATTACTCGCTTCGGTCGTCCAAGAACATCTGGCTCCGCAGCAGGATCCTGGTCATACGCAACGAGATCGGCGGGCGCTCCATCAATCAGGCCCGGCAGCCCGAGCCAGTCCCGTGCTGTCCATGAGGCAGCCCCGAGCGCTTCCTCTGCTGGCATCCCCGCCCGCACCAGCCACTGAGACTCAGTGGCAACGGTGCCACACGGGAAGGTGTCCGTCCCGGCGAGGACCGTGACGCCCGCTTCGTGTGCCAGACGCACATTGTCGATCAGGCCTTGCCAGCCGAGGAGCCAGTTCGAGCGCCGTGCGCTGGATTCGCGGCCCTGCCAAATCTCTGCACTCTCGGCGAACGCCGAGAGTGTCGGTATGTACGCGGTGCCCTATCGCTAGGACTCCGGACCCATGTATTGGGTTTGGCTTCCGAGCCGGAGCCTCAGCTGTTGGCCAGGGTGCGGTCGAGGAGAGGGAGCAGGCGGTCCCAGTGGCGCTGCAGCGCGACGGGGTTGAAGGCGTCGGTGTCGGACATGGTGAAGCCGTGGATGGTGCCGGGGTAGATCTCGGAGGTGTAGCCGACTCCCGCGGCGTCCAGGGCCTGGTTGAGCTCACCGAGGGCCTCGGGCGTCATGTCGCCTTCGGCGTGGCCGAGATGGACCTGGGCGGTGAGCTTGGAGAAGAGGTCGGGTCCGTCGACGCCCACGGGGCCGTGGAATGCGGCGAGGGCGGCCACTTGGCCGGGGTGGGCCGCGGCGGTACGCATCGCCAGGAGGCCGCCTATGCAGTAGCCGGTCACCGCGACCGGTCCGGCGCCGACCTCGGGCTGGGTGGTGAGGAAGCTGAGGTAGGCGTCGGCGTCGCTCAGGACACGTTCGGTGGTGTGCGCCTCGATCAAGGGCATCAGCTGGGCGAAGACCGCGGGCCGGACCTCTTCTCCGATGTGCTCGGGAAGTGCGATCACCGGTGCCGGGCCGTGCCGGTAGAAGAGGTTGGGGACGAGCACGTAGTACCCGTGCCCGGCCAGTTCGCTGGCCATCTCCCGCAGCACGGGCCGGATGCCGAAGCCGTCCGCGTACATCAGCACCCCTGGGTGCCGCCCGCCGCAGTCGGGGAAGGCTGCGAAAGCGTCGGCCTGGCCGTCCGCGGTGGGGATGTGCAGCGTCTTGATGGGCATAAGTTCTCCTGTCGTGGTTGACGTGTCGAGCTGTGATCAACACGACAGGAGGCGGAGCCCGCGCAGCAGCGCCGGATCCTCGATCCAATAGCGGGCCAGCTCCGGCCCGTACAGCGCTCAGAGGAGCGCCGGGTCACCAATCCGTGTGTGGCGCAATGCCGTCCCGGTAGTCATAGCCGCACAACGTAGCCCACCGCACAGGATCGATGCCAGCCCTCCCAGTCCACAGCGCTGTTCGCGAGAATGATCTCGGTCAGCACCTCGGATCCTGAACCCGGTCAGCGCGCTGCCCGTGACAGCGATACCAATCTTGTGTCTGCTCGGCCCTCACCACACTTCGAAGGCCCTGTTCGAATTCCGAGCTGGGCAAACGCCCGCCAGGGATCGAAAACAGACTCTGAGAGGTCGTTTTCATCTGTGTTGCTTTTCTTTTGTGGTGATTCTCAGGGTGCGGGATTGTGGTGCGGAAGAGATGACAGGTCTGACTGGGGCACGCGGGTCGGACGGGGTGACGACTGAGGCGGGAAGCAGCTTGCGCCTGTCTCATCCCAGGACGCCCGGCTTCGGCGGTCGCGTGCTTGCGGCGCCATCGCTGTGCGCCTGGGCGCACTCGGTGTCCGGCGGTACGCCGGAAGCATGGCGAAGCGACGTCCGTATCCGAGTGATCTGTCCGATGCACGCTGGGAGTTGATCGAGCCGGCCCTGGCCGCCTGGCGTTTCGAGCGCCGTGGCCGGGCCCTGGACTTCGGCCGGCCGCCCGAACACGACCTGCGCGACATCATGGACGCGATCTTGTACGTGGACCGCACCGGAGTCCAGTGGCGCTACCTCCCGCACGACTTCCCGCACTCGAACACGGTCCACGGCTACTTTGCCAAGTGGGCCGACGAGGGTATGTTCACCCAGCTCAACGGCCTGCTCCGGCAACTACTGCGAGAAAACGAAGGCCGGGACGCAGAACCAACGGCTTGCGTGATCGACACCCAGAGCGTCAAGACCTCCACCAGCGTCCACACCTCCAGCCAGGGCATCGACCCAGGCAAGAAGACCGTCGGGCGGAAGCGGAACATCGTCACCGACACGCTCGGCCTTCTCCTCGCGGTGCTGGTCACCGCGGCCAGCGTGCAGGACTCCGTGGCCGGCACCCGTCTGCTCGACCAGGTTGCCGCCGACCACCCCGGCATCCGCAAGGTCTGGGTCGACGGCGGCTACCGCCGGCACCTCGTCGAGCACGCCGCCGCCCTCGGCATCGACATGGAAATCACAGCCCGCAAACCCGGGACCAGGGGCTTCACCCCCATCCCCAAACGGTGGGCGGTCGAGCGGACCTACGGCTGGCATATGCTCCACCGCCGCCCGGCCCGCGACTACGAAACCCTGCCCACCCGCTCCCAGGCCATCATCCACATTACGATGACCGACCTCATGACCCGCCCCCTCACCAGCGAGAACACCATCTCCTGGAGCGACCCGACACCACACGCCGAACAGCAGATTCCGGGATAAAACAACGGGATAAAACGACCTCTGACGGCGCCGACTCGCCGCCGTCTACGCGGTGCTGTCAGGTCGCCAGGCCGTGGCGGTAGGCGTAGACGACAGCCTGGACGCGGTCACGGAGCTGGAGCTTGGTGAGGATGCGGGAGACGAAGGTCTTGACGGTCTCCTGGCTGATGACGAGGGCCGCGGCGATCTCGCGGTTGGAAAGGCCGTCCGCGATGAGGCGGAGGACCTCCAGTTCGCGAGGGGTAAGCCGGCTGTCGCGGGTGGTGTTGTCGGCGGGGCGAATGCGGGCGGCGTAACGGCCGACGAGTCGGCGCGTCACGTCGGGGTCGAGGAGGGCCGCGCCGGTGGCCACGGTCCTGATGCCGTGCAGCAGCCGGTCCGGAGGCGCGTCCTTGAGCAGGAAGCCGCTGGCGCCGGCGCGCAGTGCCTCGTAGACGTGTTCGTCCAGGTTGAACGTGGTCACCACGAGGACCTTGACGGGATGGGACACTCCGGCACCGGCCAGCAGACGGGTGGCTTCGAGGCCGTCGAGGACCGGCATGCGGATGTCCATCACGACGACGTCGGGCCGCGTCTTGTAGGCCAGTTCGACTCCGGTCCGCCCGTCCCCGCACTCGCCCGCCACTTCCATGTCGGGCTGGGCGCCGATGATGGTGACAAGGCCGGTGCGGACCAGCATCTGGTCGTCGCAGACCAGGACCCGTATCAGTGCACTCACGAGGGGCTGCCGACGGGGATGCGCGCCCGCACGGTGAAGCCGCCGTCCACGCCGCCGCCGGCGCTGAAGTCGCCGCCCAGGACGTCGACGCGTTCACGCAGGCCCACCAGGCCCCGCCCGCTGCCGACGGCCGCAGACATGCGTGAGCCGGTCCCGTCCGTGCTGACCTCCACGGTGATGTCCTCTTCGCTGTGCCGTACCCGGACCGAAGTCCGGCTCCCCTGAGCGTACTTGAGAGCGTTGGTCAGTGCTTCCTGCACCACCCTGTAGGCGACGAGGTCGGCGCTGCCGGTCGAGGTCGGCAGCGTGCCCTGTTCGGTGAAGTCCACCGGCTGCCCGGCCCGGCGGGTCTGCTCGACGAGGGCGAGGACCCTGCCGACGGCCGGTGTCCTGGGCTCCTCGGCCGCCGCCGTCCCGGAGCCGGCGCCCAGGTCGGTACCGGTGCCGTGGTCGGGGTTGAGCAGGTCCAGCAGGTGGCGCAGGTCGGCGATGGCGCGGCGGCCGGTGTCGCTGACCGCGGTCAGCGACTGTTCGAGCCGCTCGGGAGTGGCGGTCAAGTAGTGGGCGGCTTCGGCCTGGACGACCATGGCAGTCACGTGATGGGTTACCACGTCGTGCAACTCGCGGGCAATCCGGGCCCGTTCGGCGGTACGCGTCTGTGCGACGACACGTTCGCGTCGTTCGGCCTCCGCGACCCGACCGGAGCGCAGCCATGCCCCGGCGCCCCAGGCCAGGGCCAGCACCAGGTAGAACGTCACGAACCCGTCCGGCGTCTCGCCGCCCGAACCGAGCCGGGACAGCGCGACTGCCAGCGGCACGTACGCCGCGGACAGAAAGATCACGGTGGGGCGCCGGCGGTGCTCCAGATGGAACCCCGTGCTGATCAGCGCGATAGGCAGTGCGGTGCCGGCAGCCGAATGGTAGCCGCGCAGCTGGTCCAGGGCGAAGCCGCACGCGACCAGGGCGAGGCAGAGGACCGGCCACCGCCGACGCAACGCGAGCGGAAGGCATTCGAGGGCGAGTGCCGCGACGGCGAGCGTGTCCAAGGGGCGGGTCGGCAGATCCCCGACCATCGTCCCATGGCCGCGCAGTCCCGGCAGGAACGACGTGACCAGGAACAGTAGTCCGAGCGGAAGGTCTCGGACGGTGACGTCGAGCCGACGCCACACCTGGCCGACCCCCCGAAGGCTCATCACCGGGCGAGTGTAGCGAGCACGTCGACGCGCTCGGCCCGCGGTCGGGGGACGATGTGGCCGCGCCTGCGAGCGAGCCACAGGAAGGCGACCATCAGCAGTGCGCCGAACAGCACCGCGTACACACTGGCCTCGGGGCCGAACTCACCGCCCGTGATCAGCTTGGCGCCCGACATCGAGGCGTCCAGCAGTCCATGTGTGTCGCCGTTGCCCGAGACCTCGGTGCCGAAGATACCGGACTCCGCGAAGTTCCAGCCGAAGTGCAGACCGATCGGCAGCCACAGGGAGCGGGTGGCGGCGTAGGCGGCAGCGAGCATGCCGCCGGCCTCGATCGCGATGGCGACGGCACCCAGCAGAGTGGCGTTCTCGTTGAGCAGATGGGCCGCGCCGAACACCACGCCGGACAGCGCCAGCGCGATGTACGTGCCAAGACCCCGCTCCACGAGCCGGAAGAGCAGGCCGCGGAACATCAGTTCCTCCGTGACGGCAGCCCCGGCCATGAAGCCGACCAGCCCGATCGCGCCGGTCAGCGAGCCGAAGCCGTGGACCTTGTAGTCCCCAAGGAAGGAGATGTTCGCGATGACACACCCGAACATCACGACGCCGATGACCAGGCCCCGCAGGAGCGATCCCGGCGCTCCCTCGCGGGCCAGTTCCGTGACCGGGCGCCGCTCGGTACGTCCCACGACCCAGCGGTAGACAAACACGGAGAGCACAACCGTCAGGCCGCCCAGGAGCAGCGACAGCCACGGGTTGTCCTGCACCGCGGTGACGCTCTGGCCACCGACCGCACCGACCGCGACCACGGCCAGGATCTGCCACACCAGTTTCATGACGACTCTTCCCTCGGTTCCTTCTCCGGTCCGCGACCGGTGCGCCGCGGCTGAACCGAACGCTATGGAAACGGTGATCAGAAATCGTCACCTCCCAGTGGACACCTTCGCGTAGCTCGCACGGGGGACAAAGCTCCCGTAGACCTGGACGGTCCAATAGCCGCCTGTCGGTTCAGCAGGTCACTCTCGGAGACGACGCCGACGACCCGATCATCGTCGTCGAGCACCGGCAGTCCGCTGATGTTGTGCTGGGCGAGCAGCTTCGCGATCTCTTCGAAGGAGGTGACCGGGACGGCCGAGACGACCTCGTCGGTCATTAGATCTCCCACTTTGATGCGCTTCATGGAGGCGCCTCCTGCCTTCTCGCAGGGAGCCGCATGGACGCAGCGCCCGCAGGTTGTCCAGGGACCACAATCCGCCGGACCGTACCGGGAGGAGGAGGGCCGAATGGGTCGTGGCCGGGACCGGTCGGACCTGGATCGGGCGCCCGGGCAGCCGTGCACGGCAGGATTCTCTCGAAAGGGTCCATGGGCCCCGGCGGGCCCTGAGCGGCCCTCGCCCTGCATGGGCCCGTGGTGCCAGCCTGAGAGTTGACCCTTCAGTGGCCCTAGGTGAGGAGGAACCATGAAAGGCACCACCGGCAGCCCGGAACTGGGCTCCGTGATCGTGGGTGTCGACGGCTCCGAGCCGGCCCGGCAGGCGGCGTTGTGGGCAGCGGCCGAGGCCGCGCGCCGTGACAGTTCGTTGCGCATCGTCTACGCGGCTGACACGGACGGCCGGGTTCTCTACCTCTCGGCGGAGAGCATCGAGCGCGTTCGCAGCGCGGGCCGCGAACTACTGCGGGAAACCGCCGCTGCCGTCACGGAACAGTATTCCGGTCTGCGCGTCACGACGGAGTTCAGCCGCGGCGCACCCGCCCCCAGCCTGCACCGGATCGCCGGCTTGCGCGGCACTGTAGTGGTGGGCAACCGCGGTCTCGGCGGGTTCAAGAACCTCATGCTCGGATCCGTCGGCCTGAAGCTCGCCGCAGGCGCCACGACACCGGTCATCGTGGTCAGGGGCACTGACGACGGGAGCGAGACCGGAGTAGTGCTCGCCGCGGTCCGTGACGAACACGACACCGAATGCGCCCGGTACGCGGCGCGCGAAGCCGAGATCCGTGAGGCTTCGCTGCGGCTGCTGCACGTGTGGAACATTCTCGAATCCGCCGGACTCGCTGTGCCCATGCTCGACGACATCGAAGCGTTCGCCGAGGAACACGTCCATCACCTGATGACCGTGACGGACCGGATCCGAGGCGAATTCCCGAACCTAAACGTGCAGGCGGAAGCCGAGAAGAATCTGACCGTCGCCGGGGTCCTGGTGGAGGCATCGCGCCACGCGGATCTGCTGGTGATGGGCGGGCGGCGATCGCCCGGTTTCATCGGCCCCACCCTCGGGCGGGCGACGCACAGCCTTCTGCACCACGCGCACTGCCCCGTGCAGCTCATTCCGCGGCACCCTTCCGGGCGTGGGAGTGAGTCGTGATGGGCACCGACGAACGCCGTGAACTCATCATCGGTATCGATCCGGCCAGGAACTGGCACCTGTCATTGGCCTGGGCCGTTGACGAGGCGCATCGACGCGGACTGGAACTCCGGCTCGTCGTGGCCGTACCCCCGTCGTACGACCGGCATCACGGCGATGACAGCCCAGGCAGAAAGGCCATGCTCCAAGCAGGGGCGGACGTCCTTCGGGAAGGCGCCGACCGGGCCCGTGCGCGCCATCCTCAACTGCGGTCGGCCACCGATCTGCTCGATGGATTCTTGGCTGCCGTGATGGGCGGGCTGTCCGCGCGGGCCCGCATGGTCGTTCTCGGATCCCGGCACCTGAGCCGTACGGCGGAGTACTTCAGTGCCGGCTCTCTCGTCGTCCCCGTCACGGCCCAGGCACGCTGTCCCGTGGTGGTCGTGGGCGACGCGGAGCACATGACGCAGGAACCCAGTCATCCGGTCGTGGGAATCGACGGCAGCGAGTCCTCGGAGGCGGCGCTGGGGCTGGCGTTCGAGGAGGCCGATCTCCGGGGAGCCGCCCTCCGCACCGTCTCGGTCTGGCAGCCACCCGTAGTCATGTTCCATGACGAGCAGGTTGCCGTGCAGGCTCAGCGGCGCATGCTCTGCGAGACCACGGCGGGCTGGTCGTCGAAGTACCCGGACGTGCACCTGACGCACGAGGTGCCGACCGGACATCCGGTGGAGGAACTGGCCGGGGCGTCTGAACACGCTCTGGCCGTCATAGTGGGCCACCGTGGCCGGGGCGGCTACACGGGCATGCGGCTCGGCTCCGTTGTCCACGGACTGCTGCACCGGGCACACTGCCCGGTGATCACAGTTCCCCTGGTGTGAACCCGCGGTGACGACCACCCCGGCCGGGGAAGGGGAACCCGGGCAGGAGCTCTGCGGGCTGGCTGGGCCGGAGGCCGAGCGGCGTCTGGCCGAGCACGGCGGCAACGAGGTGGCGGCGGCGCGCAGCGCGCCGTTGCACAGCCGCGTACTTGCGCAGCTTCGCGATCCTCTGATCATGGTGTTGCTGGGTGCAGCAGTGCTGACGATCGTGATCGGTGACCACCCGGATGCGGTGGTCATCGGTCTGGTGATCGTCTTCAACACAACGGTGG
Source organism: Streptomyces sp. NPDC058051 (assembly GCF_042885475.1). NCBI lineage: Bacteria > Bacillati > Actinomycetota > Actinomycetes > Kitasatosporales > Streptomycetaceae > Streptomyces > Streptomyces sp. NPDC058051. Next base: position 25,928 of record NZ_JBHVRW010000035.1, on the reverse strand, counting down.
GAGTCGTGCAGGAGATCCGTGCCGACCACGCCGTGGCGGTCCTGTCGGCCTTGTCGGCACCGAGCGCCCGCGTGGTGCGTGACGGCACCGCACGGGAGGTCACCGCAGCTGTTGTGGTGCCCGGCGACGTCTTGCTGCTCGGCGAGGGCGACATTGTTACTGCTGACGCCGCGCTCATCGAAGCATCCGCCCTTCTCATCGACGAATCCATGCTCACCGGGGAATCGGTTCCCGTGCACAAGGACGCCGGTTCGCTGCTGGGCGCAGGGACTGTCGTGATGCGCGGACGGGGCGTCGCAACGGTCACGGCCACCGGCGCTGCCAGCGCACTCGGCCGTATCGCCGCACTGCTCGACGGCCCGCGCGAGCCGACACCGCTGCAGCACCGTCTGGCCTCCCTGGGCCGCATCCTGGCCCTCGCCACCCTGGGATTGTGCCTGGTGGTCTTCGCCCTCGGACTCGCACGCGGCTTGCCGGCCGGAACCATGGCCGTGACGGCGATCAGCCTGGCCGTCGCGGCGGTTCCCGAGTCCTTGCCGGCCGTCGTGACCCTCGCGCTCGCACTGGGAGCCCGCCGCATGGCGGCCCGGCACGCACTCGTACGCAGGCTACCCGCCGTGGAGACGCTCGGCTCCGTGACCGTTCTGGCCACAGACAAGACGGGCACCCTCACCGAAGGCCGCATGGTCGTCCAGCGCGTATGGACACCGTCGGTCGCAGCGGACATCTTCGGAGTGGGATACGAACCCCAGGGGGATGTCCAGGTGGATGGCAGGCAGCCGACTCCCGCCGAGTTCGGCCCTGTCCGGGAGCTGCTGACCGTGGCGTCGTTGTGCAACGACGCCACTCTGCGGCAACCTCAGGGCCACGCCACCGATGAGCACCGGTGGACTGCGATCGGCGACCCCATGGAAGCCGCGCTCCTGGCAGCTGCGGTCAAAGCGGGCTGTGCGGATCAGGCGAAGCTCAGGAGGCTGTACCCGAGGACGTGGGAAGCGCCGTTCGACAGCCTGCGCAAGCGCATGACCACGGTGCACCGAATGGCGTCGGGCGATCTGCTGGTGTGCTTGAAAGGGGCGCCGGAAGTGGTGCTCGACGCGACAGTCCTCGCGGACCGCAAGGACGTACTGATGAGCGCGAGAAAACAGGCGGCGATCCTTGCTTCCCGTGGCTTCCGGGTCCTCGCAGTCGCGTCCACTGAATGTCGGAACGAACCGAGCAGCGTAACCACGGTTGAGACGGGCCTGCGACTGCTGGGCCTCGTCGCCATCAGCGATCCCCCGAAATCCGCGGCGGCCACCACACTCGCTGCCTGCCGAGCAGCGGGGATCACGCCGGTCCTCATCACGGGCGACCACCCGGCCACCGCCCGCGCCGTGGCCGCCCGGGTGGGACTCGTCGGCGCGGACAGCGATGACGAGAAAGTGATCAGCGGCACCGATCTGGCAGCGGGTCGCATCGCCGACCTCACCACGGCGCGGGTGTTTGCCCGAACGGACCCACAGCAGAAACTGGACATCGTCGATGCCTGGCGTGACCGGGGGGCGGTCACAGCCATGACCGGCGACGGCGTCAATGACGGCCCGGCCCTGCGCCGCGCCGACATCGGAGTGGCGATGGGCAAGCGGGGAACGGAGGTCGCACGACAGGCGGCCGACCTCGTCCTCACCGACGACAACCTGTCGACCGTGGTCACGGCCGTGGAGGAAGGCCGACGCGTCTACGACAACATCCGGCACTTCCTGGTCTACGGCCTGGCCGGCGGTACCGCGGAGATCCTCGTCATGCTGGCCGGCCCCTTTCTCGGGCTTCCGCTGCCGCTCAGGGCCGGTCAGATCCTGTGGATCAATCTACTGACCCACGGTCTGACGGGTGTGTCCATGGGCGCCGAGCCGGCGGCCCCGGACGCCATGCGCAGACCACCGAGGCCATCCGGTCAGCACATCCTCGGCGCCGGAGCATGGCAGCGTCTCCTCGTGCTGGCCGCGGTCGCCACCGTGGTCTGTCTCGCCGCAGGTGTTGTCGCACGAGCCTGGAACCTTCCGTGGCAGAGCGTCTTGTTCCTGTCGCTGCTCGGCGCGCAGCTCGGCGTCGTCATGGGCCTGCGGACGCGTCTGTTGACCCGGCAGAACCTTTTCCTTCCCCTGGCTGTGCTCGCGTCCGCCTTGCTGGCGGTGGCGGCGCTGTACGTTCCGCCGCTGCGGTCGGTCCTGGAGACCGACCCGATCGGTTGGTCCGGGGGCGCTCTCGCGACGGTCGCCCTCGTGAGTGGCTACCTGGCCGCTCGGCTCACACGAAACGCATTCCGGGAAGTGAAGGCCGCGAAGGCGAAGCCATGAGACTGGTGCGAGTCCGTCAGGAAGCCGACTGATGAGGCACCCGCGCACTCAGTTGCCGCCGGCCCCGGCCTCCGCCGCAGCCAGAAGCGCGGGCCGGGCAAGAGCGAGCACCGACACCCGGCCACCGGGCGCGAGCCAGCCAGCCCGCACTTACACAGACAGGCCAGGTACTCAAACCTCCACCATCCTCGCTTCACCGACTGCGAGCCGCGGCACGATCTTCAACCGGGCCCGGCCACCAGCGCCTGGAACAGGTGGCGGCCGGTGCCGGGCGACGCACCAGGTGACTGAAACGGTCACCGTCACATGGCGATGGCAGCGTGCAGCGAGGTGCTTTGGCGTTCAGTGAGGGCCGACACGGTACGGCCGCATCATCTCGTTGTCCTCGTGTTCGAGCATGTGGCAGTGCCACACATACTGTCCCGCCCGGTCGAAGGTGGCCTTGACCCGAGTGATGGCGTGCGGATAGGCGATGACTGTGTCCTTGAAACCGCTCTCCCAGGGCTCTGGAGGTCTTGGGTTGTGCCCGGTGCTCTGCCGGTCGACGACCTGGAACTGGACCTCGTGGATGTGGATCGGGTGGGCATCGCCGGTGGAGTTGTGTATTTCCCAGATCTCGGTCGCCCCGAGTGTCGGGTTCTCCGTGATGGGATCGGCCCATCCCATGGGGGTCGGGTTTCCGTGCTGGTCCACGGTGCCGAGCATCACCATGCGGGGGCCCACGCCCTGCAGGACCGCGGAGTTCTGCTCCTGCAGGGAGACCTGCCGGGTGTGGCTCGCTGGACCCAGTGGTTCGAACGGCGGAAGGGTGAGGTGGGCGGGAGGTACGGTCTTGTCCGGCGCGGCTAGTGGTCGTGCCACCGTGAATTTCATGACCTGTCCCGTGGTCCCGGGGGACGCCGGCCGGAAGTCCGTGCCTGCTCTCCCGCCCTTGAACGGCTCGTCGGGTCCCTCGTTGATGAGGTACAGATCAGTGCCGACCGGGACCGAGGTGAAGTCGACGACGACGTCGGCGCGTTCGGCGGGGGCGGTGAGCAGTTGGTCACACTGTACGGGTGCGGGCAGGAAGCCTCCCTCTGAACCGATCTGCCAGAAGGGGAGCACCGGGTCCGCGGGACGAGGGGCCATCGGGTCGGTGACGATCTTCAGGATCAGGAAGCGTGCGTTGCAGCCGTTGAGAAACCGCAGGCGGTAGCGGCGCGGCTCGACGGAGAGAGTGGGCCAGGTACGGCCGTTGGTCACCATCGTGTTGCCGAAGAACTCCGGGTTCCAGATGGGGGAGATGTCGCTGCCGGGGATGTACGGCCCGGTGAAGTGGTCGAAGGATGCGCGGCTCGCCGGGTAGTACAGGCTGCCGTCGGTGGAGAACGACCGGTCCTGGATGACGACCGGGATCTCGTAGTAGTGCCTTCCCGGGGGGTCGCCGAGTTTCGGCGCCGGCCCCGGAAGCACACCGTCCGGGAGGTCGGAGGGCCCGCCGCGCAGGAGGTAGAAACCTGCCAGCCCCGCGTAGACGTTCAGCCGAGTGACCCCGAGGGCATGGTCGTGGAACCAGGAGGTGGCGGCACGCTCCTGGTTGGCGTACTGGAATATGGCGGTTCCAGGCTCCCATATTGCGTCGAACTGGTTCTCGGACAGTGTCCTGAACCGTTCGTAGAAGGTGCCCACCCGTGCGTATCCGTCGGGGATGTCGGATGCGCGGGGCAGGTACCACGCCTCGGGGTAGCCGTCGCTCTCCTGCGTGTTGTGTCCCCCGTGCAGGTGGGTCACGATCGGCACGGGGCCGGTATAGGGGCCGGGTGTCGAGGTGAAGGTCGGGCGCGTATCACGCCGTGAGATGCCGCCTTCGGGGTTGGCCCAGTGCAGTGTGGGGTCCACCGGCAGCAAGTGAGGCAGATGATTGCCGTGGCGGTCGAGCAGCTGGTTCACCCACGTGACCCGTACGGCCCGGCTGAAGGTCGCCTCGACGGTGTGCGACGGGTAGGAGAAGCTTCCTGGATGCCGGGTCGACCCGTATCCCCAGACGGTCGTGGCCGGCATACCGGCCGGCAGGATCTGCTGCCGGAACTGTTGAGCGCCGATCGTGTAGTGGTCGACGCCTCCTGCCTCGTCTCTCTTGGCCCAGGGCATGACCGGCGGGACGGCGAGCTCGGTGACGTACTTGTCGATGCGCGTCGGGTCCAGGACACGGCTGGGGATCCCCGGCCAGGCCCGCGTGGAGGCGGCCCCGCCGGTAGGGAGGAAGAGGCAGGTTCCGCCCGCGAGGCCGGCCTTGATGAATTGTCGCCTTGTGGCCATATGTGCCCTCCTGGACACGGCCCCCCATCGGCTTCAGTCCTAGAAACTGTTCCAGTGTTTCCGACACGACGGAGAAGAGCCACTCGGAACGTTGCGAACCAAGATCTTCAGTGGATCGTCTCGGATGAACTGTGGTCGCTGATCGAGCCGTTGTTATCGGAGCCGGGTCCGAAACTGGTGGCCGGTCGGCCGAGGGTGCCGGATCGTCGGGCGCTGTGCGGGATCCTGTTTGTCCTGCACACCGGGATCCAGTGGGAGTATCTGCCACTTCTGGCTCGGGCCGTTCGCGCGGAGGAAGGCGTCGCGGACGTGCGCATGCAGCTTGGCTGAATTTCCTTCCAGCCACTGCGTCCCACAACAGCCGGTCCGGCTCCGCCGTGCGGGTGATCGCCACCAGCAGGGGTATCGACTGGGTGCAGTTCCCTCCGGCGGAGTGAACACGCGACTTCTACGCTGCGGGGGCAGTGTCGTGACAGTGCTGCTACTGCACTCCGGCCGGGCCGTACCAGTGTCCTTGATCAAGCCGACTGTCGCCACCGTCGTAAGCCATGCGTCGTGGACGCCACGGTGTGAGGAGCCTGGCGAACTGAAACGCTCCGCCTGCACGAAGATCTTGCCAGGCCGTCAGAGTTGGTTCCAGCAGTTCCCAACGGGACATGTGGGGCCCCGCCGGGTGGGTGGTTCGGCAGGAGCCCGTAGGGGTGCGCCCCGTGGTTGTGCTGCGGCGTCACCAGCGCGGGAGCACCTTCAGCATGAGGGTTTCGGGGTTGCTGCTGTTGCCCTGGTAGACGGTGTCACCGCTGTAGACGGCCGTGATGGTGTGCGTGCCGGCGGTCCGGAACGAGGTGATGACCACCGCGGCGGCGCAGTTCCGGCGGAAGGACCTCAGGGGGGCGGTGCCCAGGGTTGTGTGGGTCGTGGCGTCGGTGAATGTCACGGTTCCGGTGGGCCTTGTCGCGGCGCTCGAGCCGCTGGGGCAGACCGCATCGCGTAGTGACACCCTCTGGCCGACTCGTGGGGTCCGGTGCGGGTGCGAGACCAGATCCGTGGTCACGGGCTTGCCCGGGGTGAGGTAGCTGATGGTGATGCCCGCGGCGGCGCCGGTCACCGTGGGGCCGGTGCCGCCGGTGGGGACCAGGGACGAGCCGCCGCCTCCGCCACCCCCGCCGCCGCTCGGAGTGATGAAGGGGTTGATGTTGCCGCCGCCGCCTCCGCCGTAGTAGCCCCCGCCTCCGCCGCCACCGGTCAGGGAGCTGCCCGGGCCGCCGCCGGTGCCGCCGACACCGAGCGTGCCGGGCCCTCCGCCGAACACCCCGCCCCCGCCGGTGCCGCCGGTCCCGCCGTGGGTGGACGTGCCCGCCCCGCCGCCGTCTCCTCCACTGCAGGTCGCATCCGCGCCCGGCTGAGCGGCGTCTCCGCCCGGGCTTCCGGTGCACTGGCCGGCCCAGCCGGCTCCGCCGCCGCCCGCGGCCACGATGAGGCGGGAGTCGGTGGTGGTCAGGGGGGTGGTGCCGGGCTGGGTGCGGATGTCGGAGGCACCGCCGCCGCCTCCGCCGAAGCGGGTACTGCCGCCGCCGTTGAAGCCACCGGCGCACTGCGCGCTGCCGGCGCACGAGCCGCCGCTGCCGTTGGTGGGGGTGCCGCCGACTTCGACGTAGAGGGTCTGCCCGCCGGACAGCCCGGTGAGCGTGCCGGACACCTGGGCGCCCCGGCCGCCGCTCACGCCGTTGTCCTCCACGCCGCCGCCGGCGCCGATCGCCATGACGTCGACCTGCGTGACACCGCTGGGCACGGAGAAGGTCTGCTCGGCGCCGGTGAAGGCGAACGTGCAGGTGGTGGTGGGGCCCGAGACCGTACAGGTGCCCTGCGCGTGGGCGGCCCCGGACAGCGCCACCGGAGCGATGGCGGCGGTACAGAACACACCGGCCGCCACGGCCAGCGCCCGGCCCCGGGCGGCGGCCGAGCCGGCACGATGCCCGGCACCAGGACCCGACCGGCGGGCAGCATCCGACAGTGAGAACGTCACGATCCACTCCAGAAGACGGAAGAGGGCCTCTCGGCGGAGGATTTCCTTCCGCCACTGTGGATCACCCGGCCAGGGCCACGGCCCGCCTTCGGCCTGACACACCGTCGGTTCACACCAGCGGATCCCAGGGCCCGGCCTTCGGCCCCTCCGAGTCCGAGATCACGGTCACGGTCTCGAAGCAAGCACTCGAGTGCTCTCAAAACTCTGCGATCCCGGACCTGGTCGTGGAGGTGCTGGCCAGATCCGGCCGACACGGGACGCTGACCGTGGTCCGCATGAGGTGGAACTGGGAGGCTCGGCCGGGCGGGCACGGTGCGGTCGGTGTACGGGTCGGCGGCACCAGGACCAGGTGCCGGAGTTCGGCCGGCTTGAGGGCTTCGACTTCCCATTGCACAGGGCGGGCGATGCCGAATACCTAACTGCGGGCGAAGCAAGGCCACCGTGGGTCGCCACGCTTGCCCTCGGTCGCCGACGGCCCGATTCGTTCGCAAAAGTCGATGGCCGGTGCGCTCCTGGCGTACGGCAGTGCTTCGTCACGCAGCTCGGTGCGCCGGTCTCCGATCGTATGGGCTGCGCCAAGGGGGGTTGCCCGCCGCAGACCAGGACAGGACGTACCTGCTCACCCGTCCGCCCGCCCGGCAGTGACGTCGAGCGAACTCCCCCAAGGGATGCTGCCGACACCGACCGGCCTTCCGAACACGCCGTACTCGCAGCGACGAGGGCGGTTCGAGCGATACCGAGTCAGATGATCTTCATCAGCTCGCGCGCGTAGGCTCGTGCCTTCGGTACGCGCTGCCGGACGAGGTGGTCGGCCAGGCGCTTCTGGGACTGCTTCGCCATCAGGTACCAGATCGCATTCCCCGCGATCGCCGAGTGCACATACCCATGAACCTCCGCGACCTCATCGAGATCGTCAGGATCGGGTTCGTCGCCGGGGGAATATTCCTGAACATCGCCCTCGCTCTCGTCAAGCGCGGCCTTGCGATCCAGGAACGCGGCAAAGCCCGCGTCGTCCAGCACCTCGGCGACCTCGCTGACCTCGATCCCGCTCGACTCGAACTCCTCGGCCAGCCACTCGACAACGACGGACGGTTCTGGCTGCAGTGCAAACTTCACCCCCGCCCGCGACTCCCAGCCTGCTTTGCAGGCCGAGTACTCCGGGGAAGCCAAAAGGTCACGCACGCCCATCCACAAACCGTATCGCGTCAGATGATCGCTCTGTGACCCCGGATCACCGGGCTCAGGGCGGCGGAAGTCGCCCGAAGGGCGACCGTGAGGTGCCGGCCGCGGCAGGTGATGAAGAGAACCGGCTCGAGGCGATCGCGTCCAGCAGCGGCTCACGGCGGCCGCGACCGGGGCGCCGGAAAGCGGGTCCGGCCGGGCCGAGCTCGTGCAACAGGTCCAGCCCGCCTCGTAGCCTCCACACATGACTGATGATTCGTTCCAGTGCCGCTGTGTCCTCTGCCATGACTACGGTGACCGAGACGAGGCGGACCGCGTGGACCTGACGATCACCGGGAATGTGCAGCAGCACGGATGGCACGTCCAGATGGTTCCCGAGGACGAGATCGGTCCTGGATTCGCCTACACGATCGGCCTCGCGCACACTCACGGCGGACCTGAACTCGCCATGTTCGGACTCGATATCCACACTATGCACCGCATGCTGAACAGGCTCGGAGCGAAGTCCGCCTTGGGTGCTGTATTGGCTGAAGGCCAGAGGCATCCTGAGGTTGTCGACGGTCACCAAGTCGCGCTCAGGCAGGTCGATGTCCGCTGGTACCGAACCTTCTTCGGGCGGGCTATGGGGTTCTACCGGCGGCCTCCGTTGCCTGTGCTGCAAGTTGCATGGCCCGATGTGGATGACCGTTTCCACTGGGAAGACCAGGCTGAGGAGAGGCATCGGGAGTCGCAGCCTCAGTTGTGGCTGCCGCCGAGGGAGCACCCTGTCGGGGTCTGGACGACCGAACTCTGACCTCTCACGTGCCAATCAGCGACAGACCAGACCGACACTGTCGCGCAAGCTACTGAAGCGAGATCATTGTGCGGAGCAGTTCGGATCCGGCTCGGCCGTATGGCCGCCGCTTGATCCTCTTGATGCGGTTGACGGCGCCCTCGATGCTGCCGGAGCTCCAGTTGAGAGTGAGCCGGGCTGTCACGGCGCCGAGGTCTCGGAGCAGGTGGAGTGCGAAGCCTGTGAGGCCGGGTAGCTGACTGGCGTCGACTGCGTCGATCCAGGTGGGGAGTGTGGAACCGAGGCGGTCGGTGAGTATCTCACCGAAGTCGCGGACGTGTCCGGCCGCCTTGTCCAGTTCGGGGCAGCGGGCCAGGACCTCCTTCAGGCCGGCCCGGTCTTCCTCGGTCACGGTCGCGGGGTAACGGGTGAGCCGGCCGGTCACCCGGCGGCGCCCGGGGTGGTGCGGCGGACGAAGCCCCGCGCAACGTGGCGATGTGCGCGCAGACCATGGCGCAGGTGACAGGAGCTTGCTCGGCAACCAACTCGCCGTGCAGTCGCGTGACGCTGATGCATCCCTCGGCGAATCGCCTCTCGAACTGCACACCGCTGGGCGTCGGGTCGCGCAGACCGTCGCGGTGAGCGGCGACACAGGTCTCCATGGCCCTGCCCAACCCCTGCCACAAATGGAACCGGTCGGCGACCTACAGAGCATCGGGGGCACCACGCCGGGCGCCCTCGGCACAGGCGCCCGCCCGGTCCCGGCAGATGATCTCCACACCGGGATGGCGGACGGGTTGGCAGCAAGCAAGCACTGGTTGCCGAAGGTCAGCGGAACGTACGGCGCCCAGGAGCAGTCGGCCTTGTCCGAGGCGGAAACGACCTCCGTGTACCTGAGGCCACCCGGGAACATACCCGCAGCGCAGGCCCTGATCTCCCGCTCGCGACTGACGCCGATCGGTCGCGGGCGGGTTCTCCTCCCGTACGAGGCCGGCGAGCGGTACACCGAGCATGTCGGCGAGCGGGGCACTTTCTCGGTCAGCCGCTCGCCTGCCGCCCAGGGAGGGCGTGTGCGCGCTTCGGCGACGACCGTGACGGTCGGGGGCTCACCTGCGGGCGGCCCGCCGCCGGGTCATTCGCCCCTTCGCCGAGCGGTCCGTGCCCCGTGAGGCATGTCGGGAGGCCGCGCAAGGCCGATACAGCGCCAACTCGGCTTCCGGCAACCGCAACGACGTCCGACCGCGCAGTGACCGCTCCTGTCAGCCTCCGTTTCCGGTGCCGACTGTACCCACGGCATGGCTCAGCACGAACTCGCGCGCCAGGCGTGCGGCCTGCTCACGGGCCTCGAAGGTGATGCCGTGCCGAGTACGCGGCAGGATCACCAGACGTGCGCCAGGGATCTCCGATGCCATGAGTTCGGCGACCTGAGGGCGGACAATGGGGTCCTCCGCGCCATGCAGCACGAGAGTAGGAGCCGTGATTTCATGCAGCCGGGCAGTGCAGTCGTGGTTCTGAATCGCTGTCATGCGGCGTGCGTCGGCGTCTACGGGACGCCCCCGCATGGCGCGCTTGGTGTCGGCGATGAGCTGCGGGTCGTTCGTCTGCCCCTCGGGTGTGAGGAGCAGGTCCAGCGCGAACTGCGCCCGCGTGTCCGGCCCCATGGCGACGATGCGGTCACCGAGACTCTCGGTCATGGTCCAGCTCGGGGTGGCACTTGACAGTATGAGAGACGCGACCCGCTGGGGGTAGTGGATCGCCAGGTGCATGGCGATCGCTCCGCCGTACGACACTCCCATCACATGCGCGCGCTCGAATCCCAGCGCGGCAAGGAAGTCGGCGCAGTCAGCAGCTTGCCGAACGATGTCGTACGGCTCGGGCCCGTTGAGTGTGTCGCCTGTGTCACGCTGGTCGAAGCTGATGGCCAGGATTCCAGCGCCCAACAGGGGGCGGAAGGCATCAAACTGCCCCCTATGGCTCTCCCCGCCATGCAACAGAACCAGCGGTTCACCCTGGCCGGACTCGACGTAGGCAATATCGATGTCGCCGACTTTGACGTGCTGAAACCCCTCAGAACTCATGCGCTCACCTCCACAGGCGTGCGTCCATCGCCTCGGCGAAGACGGGATCGGCTCAGGACAGGGGGCTCGCTGCCACCGAGCGATGGGAACGCTCGATCATCTGGTCACTCACTCTCCGATCGCCTCAAAGCTGAGTACAGCATGGGAACCGGGTGTCGCCCAGTCGCTGGTTCACCTCTGCCCCGACCAGTACTCCACAAACGAACCATTGGCTCGTTGGCCGGGACAGCCGCGCCTACGAGGGCGTTGTCAACTTGTTCGGGGCGGGGTGCTGAGGGCGTGGTGGGGCCGGGTGGAGGCCTGGTGGTCAGGCTGCTGCGGGCAGGTCGGCAGTGCCGGTGACCTGGTTCCGGACGGTGAAGCGGATAGTCATCTCGGCGCGGTACTCGGACGCGGCCATCAGATGTCGGCGGGGCCGGAAGGGGGCGAGATCTGGCTGAAGGCGGCGAGGAACTTGTGGGCGGCGCGGCGTGATCGGAGGTACTTCATCGCGCGTTCGCGCTGCGCCGTTGGCTGGTGGGAATTCTCGGCCCGGTTGTTCAGGCCCTTGTGGGAGCGGTGCTCGACCGAGCGCATCAGCTCGCGGTGCGCGACGCCGCAGGAGCGGAGCTTGTCGGTCACCAGCACCTGCGGGATCCGGCGCTGCTTCTCATCCGCTTGGTCAGGAACCGCATCGCGGCCTTCGCATCCTGCTTCGACTGCACGACGATGTCCAGAACGTTGCCGTCCTGATCGACGGCAGGCCACAGGTAGCACCGCACCCCGTTGATCTTGATGAAGGCCTCATCGAGGTGCCATGTGTCCCCGGCCCGCGGCGACGCAGCCCGGCCGCGTACTGGGGTCCAAAGTGCGCGCACCACTGGCGAAGGCGCGCTGCGCGACGGCATCACCGAGGCCGACATCGCACCCATCGCCGCGATGATCGACGCTGTCTTGTCACTGTCCGGCGAACATCCGTCTGAGATGTGGCGACGCTATTCGGCAATTGTTCTCGACGGGCTCCGCGTCCACCCGGACCAGAGGCCGTTGCCGAGTTCTGGAAAGACGCGACCTGACCTCGACCAGCGCAGTCAGGGCCGCCCCACCCTCCGGGTGGTCGTCCATTCAGCCGATGGCGGTCTGTTCAGCCAGGGCTTTGGTGTGAGATTGCGGGTGCCCGTCCAGCCCTACGTGAGCGGGTGGGCCCGGCGTGGCCCCGGTCGCACTCGACTACGGCCTCTCCCAAACGGGTACATCGGTGTCCGGGCCCGGATGGGCTGTTCAACTCACGGAGGATTCATGGCTTTCAATGCGACACGGCACGTCACTCTGGGGCTGGCGGCAGCGGTCCTGTCCCTGTTGCCCGTCGGGCACGCGAACGCTGCCGCCTACCCGACAAGTGACTACGCGGTCCCCTACGGCCAGACATATACCAAGGGAAAGCTGACCTGGTACAACAGGTCAGTCCAGCTCACCGGGGAGCAGAAGTCGGTCAGCACGTCGAGCTGCCGCCTGACCTACATTGCGGCCTTCCGGTCCGACGGCGGCCCCGACTACACGCGGCTGAGCGAACGCACCACCAAGCCTGTCTGCGGCAAGTCGATCGGCATCTCGGTGAACGTACCCGCCGATGTCGTCGGCGGAGCGGACTTCGTGTACATCTGCCTCGACACCACCACCGCCCACCTGAACTGTCTGACCTTCGACAGGCCGAAATCAGCTGTATAGCCCTTGGTGCACAGGGCCCTGTGCACGGCCGGGGTCCGGTTCCACTCGTGCGGGTGGAACCGGACCTGCCGACGTCCATGCGGTCATGGCCGCGCCAGAGGGGTTCTGGGCGACCTCGGGCATCGGCGCGGTGCGCCGGAACCCCGGCGAACCAGGTGTCCGCGCCCGGGTCTACGCCGACGTCCTGCGCCCGGGACGGCAGTAACCGCGGGAAAGGGTTCAGGGAGCCCAGCCGCAGGTTCAGCCGCCGCCCGGCGCAGCCTTCTCCGGGGTGGGCGCGGTCTGCAGCCGGTCCAGGCGCGCGTAGAGCGCCCGTACGGGCCATGGAGGCCGGCGGCACCGAAGCAGCCGCTGGGTTCGCCGACGCCGATCCGCGGATGCCCGCACTGCTCGCGGACGTCGCCCAGCGGATCGTGGTCCCGGTCACCGCGCTGTGCGGCATCGACCCGGAACCCTGCGACGGCTCCTTCGCCCTGGAGGCCGTCGGGCGGGTCCTCACGGCCACCCTGCGCGGCTGGGCGGAGACCGGGGCCGGACGCAGTGGAAGGCGTCGCCCGCGCGATCATCTCGTTCGTCGCGCAGGCCCTCACGATGAAGGACCGCGGTGAGACCGTCGCCGACGTCCTGCGCCAGATGGAGGCCGTCGGCTTCGGGGCCAGGCCCTCGATGCGCACCCCGCTCCGGCCGGTGCGCACCCGGTACGCACCACCGCCGTGTAGTACGCACCACCCGATGTCGGTGATGCGCACCCCGCACCGCACCGCGCGCACCCGATGCGCACCAGGTGCGGTGAAGGGATGCCTGCATGCCTGCGGAGGGTGTGGGGTGGGCGGTGGCCGAAGCCACCGCGAAACGGTCAGGCGGCGGGCTGCCGGCCCTGGTTGTCGGGGTGGCAGCGGGCGGTCAAGCGTCAGGGGCGATTTCGGGGTGCGTGAACCGCACAGGCTTGCCCGTCAACCGGGCGTAGGCGATTTCGGCTCGGGTGCTGTCTCCGATGTAGTCGCCGACTAAAGCGCCTGAGTTCGCGATTTCTGAGGCGCTGGCGCCACGAACTTAGCCCTGCCGACCGGGATCCTCGAATGTGTACGGCTCAGTTCCGACCGATTCAGGGTCGAAGTGCATGACGTTTTCGGTAGCGGCGGGCTGGTCTGCTTGCCGGGAATCGGATCGCCATCAACGGGGTTGGTGGGGGATGAGCCGTTATTGGAGGGGCATGATGCTAGCGATTCAGGTGTACGAAGTGGGCGGTCCCGAGGTGCTGCAGGTGGCCGAGGTGGACCAGCCGCGGCCGGGTCCGGGTGAGGCGGTCGTGGAGGTCGCGGCATCCGGGGTCAACTTCCTCGACGTCTACCACCGCGAGGGCCGGTACAGCATCCCGCTGCCCTTCACCCCGGGCGCTGAGGGCGCCGGCACGGTCGTCGAAATTGGACCTGGCGTCGCTGACGTCGCAGTCGGGGACCGGGTCGGTTGGGTGGAGATTCCCGGCACGTATGCCGAGCGGGCCGTCGTGGACTCCTCCCGGCTGGTGCCGCTGCCCGACGATATCGGCTTCGAGACAGCCGCCGCCGTGCTCCTCCAAGGCATGACCGCGCACTATCTCGTCAAGGACGCCTACCCGGTCCAGGGGGGCGACACGGTGCTCGTGCATGCGGCTGCTGGTGGCATGGGGCTGCTTTTGACCCAGCTCATCACCCATCTCGGCGGCAGGGTGATCGGCACGACGTCGACCATGGCGAAGGCCGAGCTGGCGAAGCGTGCCGGGGCCGCTGAGGTGATCCTTTCCTCCGAAGTCGACGATCTCGCAGCCGAGGTGAGGCGGCTCAACGGCGGTCAGGGGCTGCCGGTTGTCTTCGACGGCGTCGGCGCGCACACCTTCGATGCGAGCCTCGCCAGCCTGCGAACCCGCGGCCATCTCGTGCTCTTCGGCGCGGCAAGTGGTGCCGTGCCGCCGTTTGATCCGATTCGGCTCGCCCACGGCGGATCGCTGACCCTGATCCGGCCCAGCCTCGGGGACTTCATCGCCGATCGGTCCGAACTGCTCCGACGGGCCGCCGATGTGTTCGAGTGGGTGCGCTCCAAGGCGCTTGAGGTCACCGTAACGGGCCGCTACGCATTGTCCGAGGCCGCCCAGGCCCACAGCGATCTGGAGGCTCGGCGCACCACCGGCAAGCTGCTCGTCATACCCGATGCGGCCGCTATTGGACGCCGCGAGGAGACGCAGAACTGATCGCGGGTGACGAGGTCGGGGATCTTGGAGACTGAGGTGTCGAGGGCATGGCCGACCGTCATCGCCAAGATCCCCGACAGCGTCAGGCACTCAGCAGGCCAAGATCAAGTTCTGGCGGGTTCCTGGCGTATCTGGGTCACACCCCTTTATCGTTCCGTGATGAAAAATCCAACACATCTACCCCGATACGCGCAGATCACGCACGCACCTCCACCTCAATCGGTGAAGTTCACGCGCACATTGATGGTGTGCGTTCCGAATGGCACACCCGCCTCCCGCGTCGCGGTGTCCATCCAGGTCCCCGGCGAAGTCGCGTGATACCGGGCTTGTGGTCGTGGGAGCAGACGAGTTGGGCGGTCTCGGCGGCGTCTGCCCGCGCGACCGTGAGGTCGGTGACGGCCTACTGACCTTTTCTTAAGTTCGGTGGGGTGTGGTGGCCGTGTGGGTGGGAGGCTGTCGGGGTGGCTTACGGGGTGGGGAAAATTATCCGTCCAACCGCAACACCAGCTCGTCGATCTCCGCTCCCCGCGCGTTCGCGAAGCCCCGGTCCTCGCCGACGACCTTGAAGCCGCACTTCTCAAGGACCCGCACCGATCCGGTGTTGTCCGCCGCCGCCCGGGCGAGCAGCGGGCGTTCGGGGACCTCGGCGAGCAGCCCCCACAGTGCCGCGGTCGCGATGCCCCGCCCCCAGTAGTAGCGATCGATGAAATACGTGACCTCCCGCTCACCCGGCTCGCCGTACACGGCCGCGTGCCCGACCACATCGCCGTCCGCGAGCACGGTGCGGGTGACGACGTCGGGCGAGGCGAGGATGCGCTTCCAATGCGCGTCGAAGTGGGCCCGGTCCGTCGGGTCCTCGGCGGTGAAGGCGGCCATCCGATTCGACTCGGGGTCGCTCATGTGCCTGAAGAACACAGGCAGATCGCTGGGGTGCACGGGACGCAGGGAGACATCTGTGGAAGCCATGGTCCGACCCTAACGACCTTGGGGGAAGGACGGGAGTGAGTCGGCCGTGACACGGGAAGAGCTTTATGGGTTGGACGAGTTGTGAAGCTGACCTGGGCCCGTACGGCCTGTGGCCATCCTGCCCTGTCCGGGGTCTCCCGCGCACATTTCGGGTAGTTCCTCGAAGAACTCGCCCCGCCCTGGGTGGCGGCCCGCGCGTCGGCCCTGCACGCGATGAGGGGCGGGCCCCGCGAGCGGGCCGAGGGTGCCGGACGCAAGCCGCGCCTGGTGTTCACCGACCGGCTCGCGGCCACCCTGGTCCACCTGCGGCTCAGGCTGCCACATGCCGCCCTGGCCGAGTTGTACGGGGGGACCGCTGCACCGTCTCCGCTGCGATCCGCGAGGTCAGACCCTTGCTCGCCGCGCGGGGCTTTGCCATCGCCGGCCGCCCTGGTCTGCGCATCCGCACCCTGGACGACCTGTTCGCCTACGCAGATGCCGAAGGCGTCGACATTCGGCTCGACGGCACGGAAGTCCAGGTCCGACGCCCGCGCGCGCGGGCCGCCCCGGGCGCAAAGCCTTCGTCTCGGGCAAGAAGAAGCAGAACACGATCAAGACCACCACATTCAGCGACCACCAGGGCCGCACCCTGTTCTCCGGCGTCGTCCGCCCGGGCCGCATGCATGACCAGACCGCTGTGCGTACTGAGGGAATCGCCTAACAGTTCCGCCCCCACCCCGTTGTGCACGCCGAGGTCGACTCCGACTACCAGGGTCTGGCCAAGGAGTTCCCGTCCCAGGTCAGCGCCCCGCCGAAGAAGCCGGCCCAGGACGCTCCCAACGGCGACAAGCGTGCCTGGCGCGAGGCGCGCAGGCGGCAGTCGTCGGCCCGCATCGTGGTCGAACACGGTGGGTGGAGCGGGAGGACGCGGAGCGGGAGGACGCGGAGCGGCTGGTCCCGCGCGGCCACAGCGAACAGATTGCGGTCGACGGCGAGACGAAACCGGTGCTCGTGAAGCTGGGCGTACGGGTCTCCAACTCCAAGTAGCGGCGCGACAGACTCATCGCCCTCGCAGCGCTGGGCATGGGGCCCTGACGACGCGTCGGCTGACGAAGCCCGTGGCCGACTGGTGCGACCCGGGCCCCGCCACCATCACCGTCCCCGCCCTCGCGTATCCGTGTGAGCCCCTGGACCGTCCGCCTCGCCCCCACCCCCTTGTGACCTCCACTGGCTGCAGCCACCCGGCATGCAGCAGAACGTGATGGGGATGAGGGCATGGCCGGGCGGTGTTGGTCAGTGAGCTGCGCCGAGTTCGATACACAGGACGCCGACGACGATGAGGCCGATGCCTGCGCCCATGGCCTTGGTGAGCGGTTCCCGGAACAGGATGCGGGAAGCCACGGCGGTCAAGGCGACGCCGCTGGCGGCCCAAATGCCGTAGGCGACGCCGAGGGCCAGGCCGCCGTCCAAGGCCAGGGTGAGGCCGGCGAACGCGGCCAGGTAGCCGGCCAGGGTACCGGCGAGCCACTTCCTGCCACCGTCCTGGGAAGCCATCCGCAGGCACAGAGTGGCGGCGACCTCGGCCAGGATGGCGCCGATGAGAAAGACCCAGTTCACGAGGCCGCCCCTTCCTGCTGAGGCCGACGAGCATGGGCGGACTGCGCGCCGAGCTCGACGCAGAGCACACCGGCGATGACCAGGCCGATCCCTACGCCCATGACGGCGGTGAGCGGGTCTCCGAAGATGAGCGTCGCCAGGACAGCGGTGAGCGCGACGCCCGAAGCGCCCCAGATGCCGTAGGCGACGCCGAGGGCCAGGCCCGCGCGCAGCACCATGGACAGGGCGGTGAAGGCGCCGAGGTAGCCAACCGCGACCAGGACGTAGAGGGCCGGGTGGTCAAGGGCCCCGCGCAGGGAGAGGGTGGCGGTGACTTCGAGCAGGATCGCCGCCGTGAGCAGCAGCCATTTCCTCATCGGGACGACTCGTCTTTCAGGAGGTCGTCGGCCACGCCCAGGAGGTGGTCGCGGTCGCGGTCGGGAACGGGGAAGACATCGGTGGCGACAGCTGTCCAGTAGCCGTCGGCGAGGAGCCGGGCGGCGGTGAGCCGGGCCCGTGCCGCATCCGGGAGGGCGTCGGGCAGGGTGATCCAGGGCTCGATCCGGCGTACCCAGGTGTCGGTCAGGGCGGTGCGGTAGTGAGCGTCGGCGTAGATCGCGAAGTCCGCCCGGTCGAACGGGGCGTCGAGCGCCACCTCGACATACGCCCGGATCCTCTGCAACGGGGACGCGCCTTCCAGCGGCCGGTCCAGCCGGTCGAGCAGGAGTTGTTCCCAGCGGTCCGCGACGTGATCGACCACGGCCAGCATCAGGGCCTCCTTGGTCGGAAAGTGGTACATCAGCCCCGGCTTGGTCAGCCCGACTTCCTTGGCCGCCGCCTCCAGGGTGATCGAACCGCCGCCCTCGATGCGGAGCAGCTCCAGCGCGCCGTCCAGAATCCGGTGTCTCGCATTGCCTGCCATGCCTTAACTTTACCATCCGGAAGGTAAAGCATGGTGGAGTGGCGTGCATCACGGTCGCTGGAAGGACGTTGCTGTGCTTGTTCCCCACCCCGAAGAGTTCCGTGACGATGTCGTGCGCGTGGCGCGCAACCGGGAGAAAGGCGTCACCCTTGCGCATCTTGGCGTCATGTACGAGGTGGGAGACCAGCCCGATCTGGATGTTCACGTGTGGGGCGTCTGGGGCTCACGACTTCAAATAGGGTCTGACCCCGAAGGGTCAGACCCTATTTGAACTGCATGTTTGTTAGAGCAGTGAAGCGGTATGGGCTGGTCCGCCAGTTCATCACCGAGGCGATCCTCAACGGCCTCCCGCCACGCATCGCCCAGGTCATCGCCGGCCACAGGAACATCAACACCACGATGGAATATGCGGCCACCTACCCGGCGGATGCGCTCGAAGCGCACCACGCCTTCATCGCCCGTCGCCGCGATCTCCGCCCAGCCGAGGAGTACCGGGCTGTCATCGCCGAGGAATGGCAGAAGTTCCTGTCCCACTTCGAGCGGAGGAAGCTGGCGCTGGACGAGTGCGGGCGGGCCTACAGAACCGATTGCATCCACGAACACGCCTGCGTTCGCTGCCCGGTCCCGATCGTCGCCCTGGACGAGAAGCCCCGCCTGGAAGAGATCCGCGACAACCTCAAAGACAAGATCGCCGAAGCCGAACGCGAGAGATGGTTCGGAGAAGTCGAATGCCTGTCCACCAGCCTCGCCGCCGCCGAAGACAAGATCGCCCAGATCGAAGCCCAGCAGGAAAAGAAGCAGTCCCCCGTCTTCCTCGGCCTGCCCAACCTCTCCCAACTCACCGCCCGCACGAGCGAAACCACCAAATATCCGCCTCTGGAGCGTTGGGTGACCGTCTGTCGGCACCCTGCCGCGAATGCCCGGCCACGTCACTCTCTGGGCACGGCCACAGGGCGATGAACCTCCAGAACGACTGCGGTCCCGGCCACGGTCCGGTCCTCGTGCATGGTGATCTGCCGGCCGGGTTGAACGTGCGTCCAATGGGAGGGGGTGAGGGGCACAAGGCGAACCGTGGCCTGCCCGCCGGGCTCCAGGATGGGCATGCTCTCAACCCAGAGCACGGCGATGCTGACCGCACGTTCGCCGGTGGGCGAGAGGTGTCCGATGTTCCACATGGGTCGCAGAACCCCGGTGCCGGAGATTGGTGACGTGCGTCGGCCCTCGCCAGCAGGGCGGAGCTTCAAATCTGCTCGAATCACGCCGTTGCGGATCTCGGAGCACCGCCAATGGCACCAAGCCGCGCTCCGCTCCAGACGGAGCTGCTCAGCCGCTTCGGCGAGCTTCTCCCAAAACGCCAGAGGGATCGAGCGACCGTCCCCAAGTTCCTCCAGCAGGCCCAGAGCGATCTCCCACTCGTCATGGGCGAGGTAGTCCCAGATGTCTCGCACCGTGATGTCGTTCTCGGTGGCGGTCTCTTCCGGGACCAGTAGGGAGGCTGATTCGAGTAGCTCAGGGACGTCCATGCGCTCATTGTCAACCATATGCAGGAGCGTGCCGGCGCTCGTCCACCCGTAGTTCAGAGAAGGCACCCCGCACGCTACTTGGAGACTGCGCTCGTCAGCGCACCGCTCCCCCCGAGAATCCGCTACGCCTGAGCGCCACGTCCCCAAAAATCGCGGGAGCTCCCCAATGGGGGAAGTCCCGCTCAATGACGGGGATCAGCTCTCGACGAGTGCTCACCGTCCCACCGCTACGCGGACGCAGCTCCCGCATGTTTTGGTAGCGGCTCTTCTCGATCGCGCCGATCGTCGGGCGGCGGAGCGCCGGACGAGCCGGCGCTTCCTACCAGCGCGGGCTACATCGTGATCGCCGATCCGGAGGGAAACGAGTTCTGCCGGGACTGAACGACGGGGAACTTCACGCCAGTGAGGTCTTCAGAGACGGCCCACAGCCGCTGCTGGACGGCTACCTCGTACGACTCCGGGCTGGAGGTGACCAGCCTGGGGTGGCCCTTGACCTCGTTGCGCCCGCCGGGACCGTAGTACTGACCGCCGAGCGCGCCGGGGTCGGTGGCGGCGCGCAGGGTGGGCAGGGCGCCCATGGCCGGCGTCTGGGTGATCAGCGGCGCGAGCCAGGTGACGGGCAGGCGGAGCGCGGCGGGGGTGTTGCGGGTGAGGTCGGTGTTGGACATGCCGGGATGGGCGGCGACCGCGACGGTGGTGCCGTGCGCGGCGAGCCGGCGCTGCAGTTCGTACGTGAACATCAGGTTGGCCAGCTTGGACTGACCGTAGGCGGCGGCCCGGCTGTACGACCGCTCCCACTGCAGGTCGTCAAAGTGGATCGCGGCCCGGATGCGGTGGCCAGTGCTGCTGATCGTCACCACGCGCGAGCCGGGCACCGGCAGCATCAGGTCCAACAGCAGCCCGGTGAGCGCGAAGTGGCCGAGGTGGTTGGTGCCGAACTGCATCTCGAAGCCGTCGGCGGTGGTCTGCTTCGGGGTGTACATCACGCCGGCGTTGTTGATCAACAGGTCGAGCCGGTCGAGCCGGGACCGCAGCGTGGCCGCCGCGGTCCGGACGGAGCCGAGCGAGGTCAGGTCCAGCGCCTGCACGGTCACGTCGCCGGTCATGCGGGCCGCGGCCTGCTCGCCCTTCTCGACGTTGCGCACGGCGAGCACTACGGACGCCCCGTGCTCGGCGAGCACCTTGGCGGCCTCGTAGCCCAGTCCGGTGTTGGCCCCGGTCACCACGGCCACCCGCCCGCGTTGGTCCGGAATGTTCGCTGTCGCCCACTTCTCGCCCATACCAGGCCCCCAATTAATTAACGTACCGAAGGTATCTTATGCCTTCGACGTTAAAGTACCTTCGGTACGTTGTCAATGTACCGAAGGTATCTAATCTAGACTGGCGATCGTGACTTTCCAGCGGGCGCGAACCGAAGAGCAGCGGGAGATCCGCCGACGGGCGATCCTCGACATGGCATCGGCGATGCTCGACGAGATGCCCGTGGCCGCAGTCACCCTGAACGAGCTCAGCCGCCGGGTAGGCCTGGCGAAGCCGAACGTGCTGCGCTACTTCGAGTCTCGCGAGGCAGTGCTGCTGGAACTGCTGGACCACTTCCTGCAGGAGTGGCTGACGGAACTGGCAGGTGAGTTGGCCGCCGGCATCGACGAAGATCTCCCTATGACCGAGCGAGCGGCAGCGATGGCCGAGATCCTCAGTCGCTCACTGTCCGGCCGAATGGTGCTGTGCGAGCTCTTCGGCGCACAGGGCAGCGTCCTGGAACACAACGTCTCCGTCGAGGTCGTAGCACGCTACAAGCGCGCCTCCCTGGACCGCCTGACAACCATGACCGCCCTGATCCGGAAGTACCTGCCGGAGCTGGGTGAGAACGCAACACTGTTCAGCCTGCAGACCATGGTCATGGCCGGCGCGCTGTCGGCGTACAGCACACCCCCACCCAGCCTGCAGGCAGCCTACGAGGCCGAGCCCGACCTGGGCCGCTTCCACATGGATCTGAAGGACTCCTTGAAGCAGGCCCTGACCGCAACCCTCCTGGGCGTGCTACCCCGCCGCTGACCGGCGTTTCGGCAAGGTGGTCCTGAACCCGGCGGATGACCTGGGCTTCCTCTTCGACGACATCCACGTCGGCAGCGGAGCCCGCGGATCCATCGGCGTGCCTTCGGCAAGGTAGAGGCGGATCCAGACGAACGCCTCCGGGCTGGAGGGCAACCACTGCTCGGCGAGCGTGCCCTTCCGCACGACCTTGACGAACTGGTCGCCCCAGTCGAGAACGCCCGCGGACACCCAGCAGCTCGGAGGCGCGGGCGCCGTTACTGACGGCCAGGGCGAGGATCACCCGGTCCCGGTTCGAGCGCAGCGCCGCGAACAGTTCGTTCCCTCGCTCGTCCGGCATCTGACGCGGGCGGCGCTTGGGGACCTTCGGGTTGTAGCGCAACCGCCCCTCTCCCCGGTAAGGCTCCAGCGGGTTGTGGTGAGCGTGCGGCCGACGCCGGTCGGACCTGGCGAGCGGCACCGGGTTGACCAGCGGGCCACCGCCCGTCTCGATCCAGAAATCGTAGAAACTGCGGATCACCGCGTTGCTGTGCCGAATCGTCCGCGGCTTGTAGCGGTCGTCCAGGTACGTCTTCCTCGTGATCGGATTCGTGGTGCCCGCGGTCACGGCGGAGTGCGTACGTGCCGACCAGACGCGGGTACCAGTACTGCAACCGCGTTTGGTGTGATGGAAGCTCACTTCAGGGGCTGTGGCCTCGTTGTTTGTAGTGGCTGACGAGTGCTCGGTGTTGCGCTTGCCTGCGCCAGTGGGACCAGTGCAGGACCCGGGCGAACGGGGGAAGGAGACGTGCTGTGAGGTGGGCGGTCAGGCGGCGGATCTCGGCCAGGCTCAGCGGGACGAGGTGCTGTTCTCCGGATTCGGATGCCATTTTTTTCAGCTCTTCCCCGCGGACCGTTGTCAGGTAGGCGTGGGCCGCCGTGGCGAGGGCGATGTGTCGGTACCGGGCGTGGTATTTACGGACCCGGTAGTGGTCGAGGCCGCATTCGTTCTTTGCGGTCCGGAAACACTCCTCGATCGTCCACCGGCGGCAGGCCACGGTCAGGAGGGTGTTCAGGGAGGTGCCTTCGGGTGCGAAGCACACGTAGTAGGCGACCTCAGTGGGATCGGTGATGCTGCGGCGGGCCAGGACCCAGTGCTCGACACCTTCCTCACGCCATGGGCGGATCGGCGCCCGGGCCCAGTCGTAGACGCGCTCGCCGTGGGCGCCCCGCCCGCATGAACGGCGCTTCCCCGCCTGTCGGGGCAAGCCGACGACCAGTTCGTCCACGGGATGGTCCATGCGTGAGGAGGTGACGACGATGTCGGTGCGGCGAGTTGCCAGCACGCGGAACACCCCGCGCTGTTCAAACCAGTAGCGCAAGCTCCTGACCTGCCCGTACGCCTCACCGGCGGTCAGCCACGCGAACCGCACCCGGGCAGCGAGCGCCCGCCCGATCACCGCCTTGGCCGGGTCGATCTCCGTGGCGAAGACGACCTCGTCGAGGCCAGAAATGTTTCGAGGTCCCCACCCATGACAGGAACAACGACCACGCCGACAACCCGTCACACCAAGCGCAATTGCAACTGGGCCTGGCCTTCTCCCCTATGGTCGCCTCGCGTCCGTTCCGCCACCGTTTCCCGGTCCGCAGGTTGATGCCGACCGCTCGGCGCGCTTCTCGACTGCTCAGCCCCTGGTCCATGAGCCGGAAGTATTTCTCCCGCTCGCGGACCAGAGACCTGCGGCCCTGACTGCCCCGGTTCCCCCTGATCTTGAAATCCATCGCATCCTCTGAGCCAGGGTCTTGCGACGACCGCTGGAACGGAAGATGTCTGGGCAGGGGCAGTTACCTATGCCGCGATCCTCCGCTCGTCGAGGGGCGCTCCTACCCCTCTTGAAAGGCGGCCAGTGATGGCACGCCGGAGTACCAGAGGATCCACGGGATGGCTATGGTGCCGAGGGTTGTTCCGAGCATGAAGCCCGCACGTGTCGCTTCGTCGCGGACTACGGATGCGGTTACGGCCATTGCGATGCCGATCGGAGCGCCCGCCAGTGTGGCGAAGAAGAGGGTTCCGCAGAGGCCGAGGACGTATCCGAACGAGGCGCCGGACATGTCGCCGTTGATCGTTGTCTGGGCGGTCGCTGCTGCTAAGGCTCCGTTGCAGAGCATCCACCAGGCCACGATCGCAATGGCGGCCAACCCGATCGCGGCAATTTTCAGAAGGTGCGCCGGCTTGCGGCTCATTGCGGGCTCCCTCCAGGCGGTCTCCCATTGTGCCCAGCCGGGCCAGCAAGAACACCCCCATCCGCAGCTTGTGACCAACCGAGCGGGACCGGGGACCTGGCGGCGGATTTGGGCCGGCGATTGTCTGCTGGGTAGCCGCACTCCCCCAACCGGAGCAGCGGTGCGTAACGGCAGGTGGCCGCTGGCGGGTGGTGCAGTATGACCATGTTCGATTCACACCTGCCGGCTCTCCATGCAGCTCCGATCGACAAGCTGGAGGCACACATGTGGGGCCTTCTCGACGGGCCGTCGGCTTCGCCCAGGTGTCCAGTGGTCAGGGCCACGATGCGGCTGAGACGGTGGCCGAACAACAGACCAGAGACCCCGCCGCCCGTACATCCAGCAGTAGTTCCTCATCATGTAGGCACTGCTGGAGCAGGTTCTCGTCCATTCCCTCTGGCTCGGACTTGCTGCGGATCGGAACCTCGAGGTCGCGGCTGCGTCCTCGGCGTGCAGCCCAGACGAGGAAAATCCTCAGGCATCCGTCAGCTCGAAGAGTTCGTCGCGCCGGGCGGTCAGACACTCGTAGAACTCTCCCCGGAAGCGTGGCACTTTCGCGAACGCTTCCCTCCGGACAGCATCAGGCAGCAGACTCACCCTCACGGCCTTCGTTGTGATCACGTGTACTCCTTGGTCGGAGCACATGATCAGACGAGGGCCGCCCCTACGTCCGGCGAATCACCAGGCGAGCGAATCCGTTCGAGGCACTGTTCGGGATCGTGGCACCATGTACGGCATGACGACCAACCGAAAGGCCCATGCCGCGTAGACGGCCAGGACGCATCCGGGCCGGAATCCCGGACCGGCACCAGTCACAGAACTCAAGGCCGGTCATCGACCGCCTCTCCCCGCGAGCACTGTCCGAGATTGTTCGCATTGAACGCACGCGGAACTACCTTCAGCCGGGAGACACCAGCGCGGCATTGCGCCTCTGGAAGGACTACGTCCATCGCCCGGAGCGCGAGCTCTGGCACGACGACGAGTTCGGCAACGTGCACTGGTACTGCTGCGGCAACCCACTCGAAGCCCGTGACCTACTCGATGGCGTGATCCGAGCAATGTCGCCTCGTGGAGCCCGGGAACTCCGCAAGATCATCGAAGAGCTTGACGCCTTCATGGGCCCGCCCTACCCAGCCACAGACCACCCAAGATAAAGAACAAGCTCGTAGCGCGTACTGCGCCCGGCGGCGAGCCACCGGTCGACGTGGTGCTGAGCGGCCTCCTCCAGCGAGAGGTCGAGGCCGGCGAGGTGCTATAGAAAGACAACGGCGGCATTCACGCGGGTACGCGCCCACGCCGTGCGGCCAGGAGTGCTGGGTGTGTGCGTGACCCGACACCGCGGCCCAGCTCCTGGTGACCGCCGGCGGCAATCCCGACCGCCTGCGCGTGGAGGCGTCCTTCGCGGCTCTTCGCGGCGTCGCGCCTGTCCCTGCCTCCAGTGGCGGGACCAACCGCCACCGCCTCTCCCGAGGAAGCGACCGCGGGACCGGCGCCGCCCTCTACCGGATCGCTCTCGTCCGCATGTCCGGCGACGCCCGCACCCGCGGGTACGCGCCTCCCCACGCTTGACGATCAATAGGAGCATCAGTGGCCGCGGGTCAGGCGTGCCAGGTGTCGCGGAGGGCGGCTTGGCAGGCTTCAGGGCGGCCAGGAACTGGGGACATGACTTGTGTGACGTACGGTCGGGTGTTGAAGTCACCGAGAACGAGTGCGCGGGGGTGCGGTCGCGTGGCGGCCGCCAGCTCTCCGGCCTGCAGCTTCCTCAGGTCTTCGTGGCCCGGTGCACTGAGGTGTGTGTTGAACACCCGGACCCACTGGCCGTCGAGCTTCGTGGTGAACACACCCACATGATCAAAACGCCAACCACAAGATCAACACGCCCTGACCCCAACCATGCACGAGCTCGTAAGGGCTCGCAGAGAATCAACGTGTTGCTTCCGGTGATGTGGCTCGTTGACGTGGTATGGGCATACCGCAAGAGGTTCGAGGTCAACTGGCG